>JAJDEV010000001.1 GCA_029259605.1 Planctomycetota bacterium
TCGGCCCCTGCCGGCACTTTGCGAACGTCGGCGTCCTCGACGACCTGACAAGGTCGCCTCCGGGGCCAACGCCCGCAAAGCACCGGCAGGAACCGAGTTGCAGCTACTGCCGCACATCCTCATGAAGAACCCGGGCTAGCCCGGATCATTCATGAGGCTTCACCGAGATCGACGCAGCTGCGCGCCATATCAACGCTTCCCTTCCTCACCGGGTTCGACGACCCGTTCAGGTCGCCTCCACGCGCTTCGGTCGCGAAGCGCTGATCTGACGCACATCTGCGTCGATCTCGGCAAAGCCTCATGAATAACCCGGGCTAGCCGGGCCGCGCGTCACTCGTCGTCGACCGGGGCCGCGTCAAAGCGTGCGAGCCACGTCTCGTGCTCGGGGGAGCCGACGAACGCCGCGAACGAATCCACCGTCGTCAGGTCGCTCCACTCGATGCCGTGCTCGTCCTCGAGCGCCACGAGGAACGCGAGCGTCGTTGCGTGATCGCGCGTCGTGAGCGCGATGTCGAGCGAGAGCCACGCCACTTCGTAGCCGAGCGAAGGGTCGCGCTCGAGCGCTCGCTCGGCCGCGGCGCGGGCCTCGTCGGTCTCGTTGGCCAACAGGCAGATGCGCCCGCGCAGGACGTCGAGGAACGGGTCGCCGAGGACCATCGCGTCGACGCGGTCGACGTACGCGAGCGCCTCGGCGTGCTCGCCGCGCAGCAGGTGGTAGTCGATGAGGATCAGCGTCAGGCCGGGGAAGTCGGGATGCAGCGACTTGAACTCGCTCAGGGCCGCCAGGTGCGCTTCGTCGCTCACGGACGCGGCCGCCTGCACGCGCAGCATCTGCACCATCGTTCCTTGGCGCAGCGTCTCGTGCAGTTCTTCGGAGACCTCGAGCGCGCCCTCGGGATCGGATTCGAGCTTGTTGACCACTTCTCCGATGCGGAGGAAGTCCTCGAGCGTGTACGGGTCGCTGCGCAGCAGACGATCGACCAGGCTGCGATCCTGGGTGGCGAGCGCGTTCAGGTAGGAAGCGCGGAGCGTCGCGCTGAAGCGGCGACCCGTCGCGTACGGCATCACGTCGATGATCGCGATCGCTCCGTCGTCGTCCCGCCGCAGGTAGAGCTCGTGGTAGTTGAGCCCGTCGTCGCCCGCGTGTCGGAAGAGCGCCCGCACGGGCTCGCCCGGCAGCATGCGGAGGAAGCGGTAGGTCCCGTCGTACTGCGCGTTCGAGGCGACGATCGTGGTCGCGAACTCGAACGCCTCGCGCGCGCCGGCGACGAAGGTGCGTCCGAACGCGCTCTCATCGACGCCGGCCGTGACGAATCCGAAGAATGCGTCGAGGTCGAAGCTCGCGTCCATGAACGTGGGGTCGAACGCGGCGACCGTGTCCTCGATCTGCCGCGCGAACGCGACGAACGGATCGACCGCGTCGTCCTCGGTTTCCTGCGCGAGGCTGGGCGGCGCGAAGGACGCGAGCAACGCGAGCGCGACGAAAGCGCGCTTCGGACTGGCGACGCCCGCGCGTCCGGGAACGGTTGCGGTCATGATCGATCCTCGATGTTCCAGCGCCCCGTCGGCGCGCGACGGGCCGGAGTATAGGCCGCGCGCTCGCCTCGGTAAGATGGTCCCGTGGCCGACTTCTTCCGACTTCGCGGCGCGAACGCCGACGATGCCGACGCGCTCACCGAGCTCGCGCACGCTTCGAAGCGCCATTGGGGCTACCCCGATGCGTGGATGGAGACGTGGCGCGAGGCGCTCACGATCACGCCGACGTACATCGACGCGCACGAGGTGACGGTGATCCTCGCGCAGGGTGGCGAGTGTGTGGGCTTCGCCGCGCTCGTGCGCAAGTCCGACGAATGCGTCGAGCTCGACCACCTGTTCGTCCGGCCGGGGTGCATGGGGCGCGGCGTCGGGCGCCTGTTGTTCGACGACGCGGTGACGCACGCCGGCGAGCTCGGCTACCGCACGCTCACGATCGACGCCGACCCGTTCGCCTCCGGCTTCTACGCGCGCGTCGGCGCCGAGCTGTGCGGCGTCGTTCCGGCACCGATGCCCGGCCACGGTCCGGACGGGTGGGGCGACCAGCGCACGCGGCCGCAGTACCGCTTCGACCTCTCGCGGGAGTAGCGACTAGTCCGAGTCGTCCGCCGCGTCGTCGCGCGTCCAGCGCGGGGCGAGCATCGGCTGCTGCCACTCGTCGAACGCGGCGGTGAGGCGTGCGAGTTCGTTCGGGTGTTTCGCGGCGAGGTCTTCGCGCTCGCCGATGTCGTTCGCGAGGTCGAAGAGCATCGGCGCTGCCGGCGGGCGCACGAGCAGCTTCCAGTTGCCGATGCGTGCGGCCTGCTCCTTGCCGTCGCGCCAGAACAGGCGTTCGTGCGGCGGGGTGTCGGTCGCGCCGGTGAGGAACGGCACGAGGTCGACGCCGTCGATCGGGGGCGCATCGGACGCATCGACCTGCGCCGCGGCGAGCGCCGTGGCGTGCACGTCGAAGCCCATGACCGGTTGCTCGACGACCTTGCCCGCGGGCAGCGTGCCCTTCCATTGCACGAGGAACGGCACGCGGATCCCGCCCTCGAAGAGCTGGCCCTTCGTGCCACGCAACGGCGCGTTGCGCGATGCGTTCTTGGCCGGGATGCCGCCGTTGTCGCTGTAGAAGAAGACGAGCGTCGACTCCTCGAGCTCGTGCCGGCGCAGGGCGGCCAGGATCTCGCCGATCGCGTCGTCCATCTCCGCGTGCATGCCGGCGAGCTGGCGGCGCGGTGACTCGGCGAGGTCGGGGAAGCGCTCGCGATAGTCGCGCGGCGGCTGCATCGGCGTGTGCACGGCGTTGAACGCGACGTAGAGGAAGAACGGTTCGGCGTGGTGCGCGTCGATGAAGGCGATCGACTCGCGCGCGAAGGCCTGGGTGAGGTAGGTGTGTTCTTTCCGTACGCGCACGCCGTCGCGATAGAGCGAGCTCGAGCGCGCGCGCGGCAGGTAGCTGTGCGCGCCGCCGAGGAACGCGAACGACGTGTCGAAGCCGCGCTCGTGCGGACGCAGGCCCTCGCCGTAGCCGAGGTGCCACTTGCCGACCATGCCGGTCGCGTAGCCCGCGGCGCGCAGCTTCTCGGCCAGCGTGGGCACGCTCGCCGGCAGGCCGAAGTCGTTCGACGCGGTCTCCTCGGACCCCGGGTTCATCTCGAAGCCGAAGCGATAGGGGTACATGCCGCTCATCAGTCCGGCACGCGACGCCGCGCCACCAGAGTTCGTCGCGTAGCCGGCGGTGAAGCGCACGCCGCCGGCCGCGAGCGTGTCGATGTGCGGCGTCGGCACGTCCGTGCAGCCGTGCACGCCGACGTCCGCGTAGCCGAGGTCGTCGGCGAGGAGGATCACGATGTTCGGTCGAGCGGCGCGAGGTGCCGCGCTCGACGGCCGTGCTGCATGCGCGCAAAGGCACGCGGCGACGAGGACGAGGGCATGGAAGCGGAGGCGCATGGCGACATCCTAACGCCGCGCGCCATCCCTTACGCGAGCGGCGACGAGCGCGCGTCGCGACCGCGCTAGGATGACCGCCCGATGCACGCGCTCTTCCACCTGCTGCTCCCGTTCTCCGCGCTCTTCGCGCAGGACTCCGCGACCGACGCCGACGCGGAGTGGATCCGCGCGCACGCCGCGCCGGTGCGCATCGAGCACGACCCGAACGACATGTTCGAGGACCTCGCGTTCCTGCGCGACGTCCTGAAGGACAAGCGCATCGTGCAGCTCGGCGAGAACACGCACGGGGTGCGCGACTACAACCTCGCGAAGGCGCGCCTCGTGCGCTTTCTGCACCAGGAGCTCGGCTTCGGCGTGCTCGCCTTCGAGAGCGCGTTCTACCAGTGCTTCGACGCGGACCGGACGGCCGCGACCGCGCCCGCGCGCGCCACGCTGTTCGGCTGTGCGTTCGGTGTGTGGCACACGACGGGCGTTGAGCCGCTCTTCGAGTACCTGCGCGAGACGCGTGCGACGGAGCGACCGCTGCGCCTCGCCGGGATCGACGTGCAGCCGATCGGCGGCAACAAGGCGGACCGCCCCGCGTTCCTCGCCGACGTCGTGAGCGCGATCGACGCGGAGTACGCGCCGGTCGTCCTCGCACTCGACGAGTCCTTCCTCGCGGCGTACGCGCAGGGCAGCCGCGAGCGGCGCGTGTTCTTTCGCTCGGAAGAGGGAGCGCGGATGCTCGCGGCGTACGACGAGCTCGTCGCCTTCCTCACCGAACACGACGGTGCGCACGCGCACGTCGGCATCGCGCGCCGCACCGCGGCGTCTATGGCCGCGTACATCCGACAACAGACCGCGCCGTCGACGCGCGAGTACGTCGAGCTGCGCGACCTCGGCATGGCCGACAACCTCTCGTACTTGCTCGACGAGCTCTATCCGAACGAGAAGGTCCTCGTGTGGGGCCACAACTTCCACGTGCGCCACGACAACGTCGCGATCCCGCCGGCCGAGGACGTCTTTCCCGACGTCGCGGCGCGCACGATGGGGAGCTGGGCGCGCGAGCGGTACGGCGCACAGGTCTACACGGTCGGCGTCTACGCCTACGCGGGCAGCGCCATGAACAACGGCGGCGTGGTCTTTCCGATCGAGCCGGCGCCGGCGGACAGCCTCGAGGCCTGGCTGCACGGCGCGAACGCGCCGGCCGTGTTCGTCGACCTCGGCGCCGTGCCCGCGGGCCACCGGCTCGCGCGCCCGATCACCGCGCGCTACAACGCCGAGACGCCGCTCGTGATGACGCTCGCGGACCAGTACGACGCAATCCTGTTCGTCGATCGCGTCGGGCCGCGCGAAATGTTGCGCTGAGCGACGAACGGCGTCGCTTCCGCGATTTCGTACCGTTATGGCATACTCAGCGCGTCGCCCGCGCGTGCGAGCGACGCTTCGAACCGCGAGGAATCCCATGGAACCCGAACCGACCCGCGCGCCGATCGGTCGCATGCTGACCGTCGCCGTCGTCGCCTCCACCGTGACGGCCGTTGTCGTCACGTTCGCTCAGAAGCTCCTCGTGGGAGACGCCAATCCCGCGGTCACGGCGGGCGTCACCGGCGCGATCACGGCGGTCCTGGTGACCCAGGTGTCGCGGGCGACGCCGACTTGCGACGACTCGGCGAATTGACGCCGAGCGCGACCCGGCGTTGGCAGCGCGCGCACGTGTGGATCACGGCGTTGACGTTCGCGGTCTTCGGCGGCTTCGTCTTCGCGCTCACGAAGTCGAGCGCCTACGCGTTCGGCATGTGGCTCGGCCCGTACGCCGGCGGGTACGCGCGCGAGTGGCAGAGCTGCTGCGCCGAGAACTCGTACGGCCTGGCGCCGTACGGCATCGGCGGCGTCCTGGCGGGCGTCGCCGCGCAGTTCGTGCTTGGGCGCTCGATGCGTCGCTCGCGCCTGCTTCTCTTCGGAGGCGGGTGCGTCGCGTGGTTCGGCACGGCGCTCCTCTCGTACGCGCACGCGCTCGAGTAAGGACGAGCCGGACGTGAACGTCGAAGCCTATCTGACGCGCATCGGCTACCGCGGCGCGCGCTCCGCGACCGACGACGCGCTCGCCGCTCTGCACGCGGCGCACATGCGCACGGTGCCGTTCGAGAACCTCGACATCCCACTCGGCGTCTCGATCGAGCTCGATGTCGAGCGCCTGCTGGACAAGGTCGTCACACGCCGCCGCGGCGGCTTCTGCTACGAACTGAACGGCACCCTCGCGTGGCTGCTCGAACGCCTCGGCTTCCGCGTCGAACGCTTCTCCGCACGCGTCTACTCCGACGACGGCGCCCCGGGCCCGGAGTGCGACCACATGCTGCTCGCCGTCGCAGCGCAAGGCGGCGGCGCCCCGTGGATCGCCGACGTCGGCTTCGGCGACTCCTTCGTCGAACCCGTGCGCCTCGACGGTTCGGAGTCCGAGCAACGCGGCACGACCTACCGCTTCGTCGAGGACGGCACGCGGCACCGACTCGAGAGCCGCACCGCCGACGCCTCCGCCTGGAAGCCCCAGTACGACTTCGAGCCCACCGCGCGCGCCTTCGCCGCGTTCGCCCCGATGTGCGTGCACCAACAAACGTCCCCCGCGTCGAGCTTCACGCGCAAGGTCGTGTGCTCGCGGGCGACGGAGACGGGTCGCACGACGCTCTCGAACGCGCGCTGGATCGTGACGAGCCACGGCGAACGCACCGAATCCACGCTCCCCTCGGCCGACGAAGTGCGCACGCTCCTCACCGCGCAATTCGGCATCGAACTCGGCACGGACGCGGCGCACACCCTCTTCCGCTTCGGATCCGGCGTGTGATGCGGGGCGTCGCTTGCGAGAACGATGGAACGAGCGGATGCTCAACCGACCGACGACGACGCTTCCCATGACTCGACCAACGATCGACGACCATTCCGCCGTGCTCCCTGCCCTCCAGTACAAGGACACACGTGCCGCCGTCGATTGGCTGTGCGACACGTTCGGGTTCGAGCGGCGGCTCGTCATTCCGGGGGAAGGGGATGGCGTGCGGCATGCGCGGCTCACGTTCGGGACGGGCATGGTCATGGTCAGTCCGGGAGAGGCGACCGGGGCGGGGGTCTACGTCACCGTGCCCGACGTCGACGCGCATTGCGTTCGAGCGCGCGCCGCGGGAGCCGAGATCGTCGTCGAGCCCGCGGACCAGCCGTTTGGCGGGCGGTTCTACTCGTGCCGCGATTTGGAGGGGCACACGTGGGCGTTCGGGACGCTCGATCCTTGGTTGCCGGTCGAGGCGGGGGAAGCGCGATGATCGACGAGATCGGTGAGGCGTGGAGAATCAACCACCGCATCAACCTGCGCATGATCGAGAAGATCAGCGCGAAGGGTTGGAAGGCGACGCTTTCGACGCGCGGCGGCCGCAACGTCGCGCGGCAGTTCGCGCACTTGCAGTACGTGCGCGCGTCGCAATTGCAGAAGCGCGCCAAGCCGCTGTCCGCGGGTGTGCACGTCTTCGACGGCCAGGAGACGCCGACCAAGGCCGCGCTGAAGAAGGCGCTCAACGACTCGGCGCAGCGCATCGAAGAGTGGCTGCGACTCGCCGCGGCGGGGGACAAGAGCGTGCGCACGATGAAGCGCGGGGTGGTCTCGACGCTCGGCTACCTGATCGCGCACGAGGCGCACCACCGCGGCAGCATCCTGTTGACGCTGAAGCAGTGCGGTGAGCCGCTCGACAAGGACACGCGCTACAGCATTTGGGATTGGAACAACGTGTGAGTCGTTGGCGCCGACCGTCCTTCGTGCTCGTGTTCGTGGTCACCAGCGCGGTCGTCTTCGCGACGACGATCGGGCGCAACGAGCGCTTCGACGTCTGCCTCGTGTGCGGGATCGTGCGCAGCGAAGTGCGCGCTTGGTCCATCCCGCTGCACCGGACCGTCGACGACACGCCCGGGTTCACCGCTTGGGTGCGCGCGCGCAAGCCCGAGCACGCGGAGCACCACTGGGTCCATTCGCACACGCTCCAGCAAGGCGAGCTCGACTGCTCGAAGAGCCCGCTTCCCTACGTCCTGTCCGGTCTGTACGCGAACGTCGGCCCCACACCGGAGGTCGAGGCGCTCCTCGACACGATCGACGCCGAAGTGCGCGCCGACGCCATCGACGCCGACGCGTTGATCGCGCGCTCGAACGCGATCCGGCGCGCGCGTGAGTCCGGAGAACACTAGCCCGGGTGATTCATGAGGCTTTGCCGAGATCGACGCGGATGTGCGTCAGATCAGCCCTTCGCGACCGAAGCGCGTGGAGGCGACCTTGACGGGTCGTCGAACCCGGTGAGGAAGGGAAGCGTTGATATGGCGCGCAGCTGCGTCGATCTCGGTGAAGCCTCATGAATGATCCGGGCTAGCAGGCCGTAGTGAAACTCACGCCGTCCTCGAAGGGCGCTGAATTCGCGCTGCCTGCGTGGCGCCTCCTCCGAGTGTCCAGCGAATGCGCGTCGTCGGCGCGCCTTGTCAGCACGAATGGACCCCTTCGACGACGACGTGAGTTTCACCACGGGCTGCTAGCCCAATGCCGCGCGCAAGCGTGCGAGGACGCGCGACTTCGCCACGCGGACCGCGCCGACGCTCATGGCGAGCTCTTCGCCGACGTCCTTGGGGGTGCGGCCGTCGACGGTGGTGGCGAGGAAGGCTTGCCAGGTGCGTGGTTGGAACTGGTCGCGGATCGACTCGAGCGCGGCGGTGAGGACGAGCGCTTCGGCGCTCTTGTCATCGGCGGTCGGCGGGGCGTCGGCGTCGGGCGCTTCGGGTGCGCTGGCTTGCGACATGCGGAGTTGAATCTCCGTTCCGCCGACGCCGCGCGGCTCGCGTTCGATCCGCCGGAAGTGGTCGCGCACCTTGTTGCGTGCGATGGTCGAGAGCCAGCCGCGGAACGTGCCGCCGGACTCGCGCTTCTCGAAGCTGTCGATCTTCGCGAAGGTCGCCTGGAAGACGTCTTGGAAGATGTCGGCGGAGTCGGCGTCGCTGAGGCGTGCGCTCCTGCAGTGGTGGAAGACGAGCGGCGCGTACAGTTCGACGAGCCGGTTCCACGCCTCGCGATCCTGGGCGCGCACACGCTCGAGCAACGAGCGCGACGTGGCTTGCGAGCTGCTCATCGCGCGGCCCTCCGACGCCGGTCGCCGATCACGACCATCGACGCGAAGAACGAGAAGAGCGCGGCGGCGACGATGCCGAACAGCTGGAACGAGCTCTTGAGCCCGGACCGCGTGCGCGCCTCGTCGATGCCGAGCGGTCGCGTGATCGCGAGCACGCCGCGTACGTCGCCCGGCTTCCAGTCGCGCTTCGTGCTGTCGGGGTGCGAGTTGTGGCACGCGACGCAGCTCGCCTTCATGCGCCGCGCCGTCGCGTAGAAGAGCTCGGACTCGCCGGACGCGCTCGCGACGAAGCGCTGGAACGACGCGTCCGGGTTCGCTTCGAGGTACTGCAATGCCTCCCACTCGAGCGCATTGGCTGGCCCGCCGTTCGTACGACCGCGGAACGGGTACTCGCTGTAGTGCCGCCCGCGCATG
Source organism: Planctomycetota bacterium (assembly GCA_029259605.1). Taxonomy (GTDB): domain Bacteria; phylum Planctomycetota; class UBA1135; order UBA1135; genus OFTM281. The sequence goes on from JAJDEV010000001.1 coordinate 9,009, forward strand.
CCGGACTCCGCACGACTGATGCGTTCGAGCAACACGGTGAGCAGCGTCGCCGGCAGCGGGATGCGCCCCGCCTTCGTCGCGTAGTCCGCCGTGACCTCGATGTCGTGCCCGCCGACGCGCTCGACGACGTCGGAGCTGTAGACCTCGTTCACGACCTCGAGCATCTCCGAGTACTGCGCCGCGCTCTCGACCGCGGAGCTGCGCACGAGCTCGTGCGACAGGCTCGACAGGTGCCAGAAGCCGACGATCGAACCGAGCACGAGCGCGACGAGCAGTGCGGCGGCGAGCTGGTTGCGCCGCGACCAACGCCACAGCCGCTCGACACCCGCCACCGCGCGCGCCTCGATCGGTTCGCCGCGCTCGAAGCGCTCGACGTCGCGCGCGAACTCCTCGGCCGTTGGATACCGGCGCGCCGGCGACTTCTCGATCGCCTTGAGCGCGATCGTCTCGAGGTCGCGCGGGATCTTGTCGTTCAGACGGCGCGGCGGGCGCGGGTCATCCTCGATCACTTGCAGCACGAGCATGCGCCGCGTGCCTTGGAACGGGCGTTCGCCGGTGAGCAGCTCGTAGAGCACGACGCCGAGGCTGTACACGTCGCTGCGCGCATCGGCCGCGTGCGCGTCGCCGCGCGCGGTTTCGGGCGACATGTACGCCGGCGTTCCCATCAACGCACCCTCGGGGGTCACCGTGATCTCGCCCGCGTCGCGCTTCGCGAGCCCGAAGTCCATCAGGTGCGGCTCGCCGGCGCGGTCGAGCATGATGTTCGACGGCTTGATGTCGCGGTGCACGACGCCGTGCGAGTGCGCGGCGTGCAGCGCGTGAGCGAGTAGCGCGATCCAGCGCGCCGCGTCGTCGCTCGCGACCGGACCGGCCTTGATCCGTTCTTCGAGCGTCGTGCCGTCGATGTACTCGGTGACCAGGTAGGCGACGCCCTCGCTCGTCTCGCCCGTCTCGTAGAGCGCGACGATGCCGGGGTGCGTGAGCTGCGCCGCGCTGCGCGCCTCGCGCAGGAAGCGATCGCGCTCCTCGCCGCGTTCGTCGAGCGCCGCGCGCTGGATCTTGATCGCGACCCTGCGGTCGAGCTCGGTGTCGTGCGCGCGGAACACGTACCCGAAGCCACCCGCGCCGAGTTCCTCCTCGAGCAGGAACTTGCCGAGCCGGTAGGGGCCCGCGCCCTCGCCGAGCGAGCGCGCGATCTTGTGGCCGGGATCGATGACGGGTTCGCGCGCGCGACCGAACGCGCTGCGCGCGGCGTCGAGCAACGGCTCGGGCACGCGCGGCGGCGAGGCGCTCGTGTCGTGCCCGCGCAGGTCGCTGACGAGCTCGTCCGCGTTGCCTTCGAGCGCTTCGAGCGTCGCCTCGCAGGCCGCGCAGCCGTCGACGTGCGCGGCGACGCTCTCCAACCGTTCGTCCGGCAGCCTGCCGACGGCGAAGGCCTCGAGTTGGTCGGAGCTGGGACAGTCGCGGTCCATGTCGAAGGCGCGATTCTACGCGCCCCGATCCGAGCGGAGCGCGGCGGTACGGAGGTTCTCCGGCTCGAACGAAGTCCCTACGATGGCGGCCCGCGCCATGACGATCTTCTCCGCCGCCACGTTCCTGTTCCTCGTGATGGACCCGTTCGGGAACATCCCGTGCTTCCTCGCGGCGCTCAAGAACGTCGCGCCCGAGCGGCGCAACCGCATCGTCGCGCGCGAGCTCTTCATCGCGCTCGCCGTGATGGTCGTGTTCCTGTTCGCGGGCGATCCGGTGCTCGACGTCCTGCAGATCTCCGCGCCGGCGCTGACCGTGACGGGCGGCACGGTGCTGTTCCTCATCGCGATCAAGATGGTGTTCCCGCCGCGCGACCGCGCGTTAGAGGACGTCGAGGGCGAGCCGTTCATCGTTCCGCTCGCGATTCCCTACGTCGCCGGCCCGTCCGCGCTCGCGTCGCTGCTGCTCATCATGAACCGCGAGCCGGAGCGATGGGCCGAGTGGCTCGGCGCGCTGCTGCTCGCCTGGTTCGCCTCGGGCATCATCATCTTCGCCTCGGGCACGCTCGCGCGGCTGCTCGGCGACAAGCTGCTCATCGCGATCGAGCGGTTGATGGGCATGCTGCTCGTCGCCGTCGCGATCCAGATGCTGATGACCGGCATCGTGCAGTTCCTCGACGCGCACGCGGCGTAGCTGGCTCGGAAACGAATTCCGTTCCGGGTGGGTGCGCTGGCCAAAGCGCGTGCGCGGAGTGCAAAGGGACAAGAATCCGAGGCCTAGCGTCTTTCGCAATCGTCGGGCGCCAGCGACCATGAAGGCCGAGACGCTCGCCGGCTCGCCACCGCTCCCTCCAATCGCAAGGACACTTCCCATGAACACCGTACGCGTCGCCCTCGCTGCGACCCTCGCACTCGTCCCGCTCGCTTCGAACCACGCCGCCCAAGCCACGTGCGTCGGCGACGTCGACCTGCGCCTCTGGACCGCTGAGTCGTATCCCTCGGTCTCCGGGTTTCCGGCCGGGATCTGGAGCGTCGTCCCGGACGGATCGTCGGTGAACCAAACGCAGAACGGTCAACCGACCTTCTTCTACAGCGACTTCACAGTGATGGGTTCGACCGTCGAGGGCGTGATCCGTCCGGGCACGGGCGACGACGACTTCATCGGTTTCGCGCTCGGGTTCGAGCCGGGCGATTCGATGAGCTCCGACGCGGACTACCTGCTCATCGATTGGAAGAAGGGAACGCAGGGCTTCAACTTCGGCGCTCCGTCGTGTTCGGCCGGTACGACCGCGAACGTCGGGTTGGCCGCGTCGAGCGTGTTCGGTATTCCGACGGCGGACGAGTTCTGGGGTCACACGAACTCGGACGACGTTTGCTCCGATCTCTCGAACGGCCTGATGGAGCTCGCGCGCGCGACGAACCTGGGAGCGACGGGTTGGGTGTCGAACACCGACTACACGTTCCGCTTCGAGTTCGGTCCGACGAACCTGAAGGTCTACGTCGACGGAATGTTGGAGCTCGACATCGACGGCACGTTCGCGAACGGCCGCATGGCCTTCTACAACTTCTCGCAGGCGAACATCAACTACAGCGCGTTCACCACGGGCGCGCTCGCCTCGTGCGTCGAGTACGGCACCGGATGGCCGGGGACGAACGGCATTCCGACGCTGGCGTGCTCCGCGCCGCCCGCGCTCGGCACGACGATCGACATCCAGGTCGGTAGCTCGGCCGACAACGGCGAGGCCGCATGCCTCCTGTTCTCGCTGCAGCAAGCCAACTACGTCACGAAGTGGGAGACGACCGCGCTGGTCGCGAAACCCTACCTCATGATGATCGGCTTCCACCCGCTGCCCGCCGGTGGGGCGAACTTCGCGCTCGACATCCCCGTCGACGCGGCGCTCTGCGGGACGAAGGCGTACATCCAGATGTTTCAGCAGGATCCGGGCGCGAGCCGCGGGATCTCGTCTTCGCGTGGCGTCGAGCTGACGCTCGGCGACTGACGAGCGCTGCGGACGCGGTCTGGCGCGCGCCGCCGCGCCCTGGAGGATGCGGACTATCCGTTCGAGCGGGTACTCGCATACGATGGGCGCCGATGGCGGCGAAGGCTGAGTCCGGAGCGGCGGAGGCGCCGGCGCGCAAGCCGGCGGCGGACGCGGTCCATCGGCGGCTGGCGCAGAAGCTCGCGCGCAGGGGGCTCCGGAAGTTGAGCGCCGGCTGCTATCGCTTCGCGGGCGGTGAGAACCGACCCGTGTTCTTCGACATCGACGCGACGCTCCCGGCGTTGCGCGAGATCGATCGGAACTACGATGCGATCCGCAACGAGCTGTCCGCGATCCTGCCGCGCGTCGACGCGATGCCGCGCTATCACGAAGTCGACTTTTCGCAGCAGGGCATCTCGAATGCGGACGAGCGCAACTGGCGCGTCTTTTTCGTCTACCTGTGGCGCCAGGAGGAGAAGCTCGAGAACGCGAAGCTGTTCCCGAAGCTGACCGAGATCCTGAAGGGCATCCCCGGAGTGCTGAACGCGTTCTTCTCGATCCTCGAGCCGGGCAAGTGCGTGCCCGCGCACGAGGGTCCGTCGTTCCACTATCTGCGCTACCACACCGCCTTCCGCGTCCCGAAGAACAACCCGCCGACGATCCGCGTCAAGGATCGCTACCACACGTGGGTGGAGGGCGAGAGCCTGCTCTTCGACGACAGTTGGGAGCACGAGGTCACGAACGAGAGCGACGACATTCGCGTCGTGCTCATCGTCGATGTGATGCGGCCGGTGCCGTTGCGGCTGCGGCTGTTGAACGAGGCCGTGCGCCGCCTCGCGCAACTCGGAATGGACGACGAGATGCGGAAGATCCTGTTCAACCGCTTCTTGCTCGACGAGAAGAACGCGCGCTAACCCGAGCTATTGCTCGTCGTCGTCGCCGGTGTACCCGAGTTCCTGCATCTGGTTCTTCAGGTCCTCGTCCATGTCGACCTCGATGGCTTCGGGCGGCGGATGCGCGGCCCACCACGCGTTCGCGATCGCGGTGACGCGCGCGATCTCCTGCTCGGACAGCTCGAGCGGCGCGGCCTCGCGCGGATCGTTCTCCAGGTCGAAGGCCTGCACCGAGCCGTCGGATCCGACGATGAACTTGGTCGAACCCTCCTGCCACGCGATCAGGTTCGCCTCGAGGTTGCGGCCGACCGACGCCGCCCATTGCTTGATGGAGTAGGTCGCCAGTCCGGCATAGAGCTCCGAGACCCAGCCGTCGGGTGACGCTTCGCGCGAGCGCGGTGCGACCGGGAAGCCGAGCAGCTGGAGCATCACGTCGTGCGTGCCCGTGCCGTCGATCAGCGTCTCGTCGACCTCCGTCGTGCGCCCGCCCGCGGGCTTCACGTACAGCGGCACGCGCACCGTCGGGTTGTACAGCGTCCAGGCGTGTCCGTTCAGCCCGTGGTCGCCGAGCGACTGGCCGTGATCCGACGTGACGACGACGACCGTGTTGTCGAAGACCTCGCGCGCCTTCAGCGCGTCGAGCAGACGGCCGAGGTGCTCGTCGAGGTAGAGCAACGCGCGGTCGTGCTCGAGCGACCACCCGAGCGGGTCGCCCTTGATCGGATCGATCGGCTGCCGGTCGGGCTCGAACGCGTCGGCGTACTTCGACGGCGTGAGGTACGGCTCGTGCGCTTCCATGTAGTTGAGCATCAGGAAGAACGCCGTGTCCTTGCGTCGCTTGTCGAGCCAGTCGATCGCGCAGTTCGTGATCTCCTCGGCGTCGCGATAGGGCAGGTGCCCGACCTCGAGCGAGCGTCCGCCGAGCTGCGCGAGCGCGATGTACGACATCACGTACGTGTCGCGCCGATCGTCGTAGTGCTCGAAGCCCTGGTCGACACCGAACTTGTGGTTCAGGTACGCGCAGTTCGACACGATCGCGGCGGTCTGATAACCGGCGTCGCGCAACACCTCGGCGATCGTCGTGTTGTCCGGTCCGAGCGGCTGCGCGGGACGGATCGCGAGGCCGAACAGCGTGGTGTCGTCGACCACGCGCGGGTTCGTCGCGCCGTGCTCGGCCGGGAGCAAACCGGTGAACAGGCTGCTGTGGGACGGCAGCGTCCAGGGGCTCGTCGAGAACGAGTTCGTGTAGCGCACCGCCTCCTGCGTCGCGAAGCGATCGAGCGCGGGCGTCGTGACGCGCGCGTAGCCGTACGGCCGCAACCGATCGGCGCGCAGCGTGTCGAGCACGACGAGCAAGAGGTTGGGACGCTCGGCCGACGTCTTGGTCGACGGCGGCGGGAAGTCGGGGCGGTTCGTGCGCGCGCGCGGCGCGGCGTCGAGGGCGTACCACACCGTGGGGACGACGAGTGCGAGCAGCGCGACGAGGCGCGCGACGGAAGCGCTCCGGATCGGTCGCGGCAAGGCCGTGAGGATCAGCACCGCAGCCGCGGCGACCAGCGGCAGCTCGACGCCCAACATCCCGTGCCGGTAGACCGATTTCGCCACGCACGCGAGGATGCCGAAGGCGAGCGCGAGCGAGGCGCGCCCGCGGCCCGTGCGTTGGCCGAGGACGGTCGCCGCGAACCACGCGCAGACCAACAGGAACGCCGCGCGCGGCACCCAGATCTCGGCGCGTGAGCGCGCGATCTCCACCACGAACGGCGCCAATGATCCGGCGAGCGCGAGGAGCGCGACGAGCGCGAACACGATCCGCGCGCGCATGAGCGCGCCGAGCGCCGCGCCCATCGCGATCACGACCAGCGAGCCGGGCACGAGTCCCAGGAAGGTCGAGGGGGAGCCGGTACGCAGGAACACGCCGGCGTCGTGCAGGGTCCAGCCGACACAGACGAGCGCTCCGACGAGCGTCGCCTCACATACGCCGATGGAGACCCAACGCGCTCGCTTCGATTCGTCGCTCGTCGTTGTCAAGGTTCGCTCGCGGTCGAGGGGGGTGCGCCGCTCGAGGTGCGGTCGCCGTACGGACTAGCTTACCCGATTGCGAGAGCCGTCGAGAGCATCCGCTCCCCGCATCGTATCCTCGCCGGATGCCCAACGAAGACCCCGTCGCGAGCCACTACGCGTCCGCCGATCTCGCCGAGCGCATCCTCGCGGCGCTCGAGGCCGGCGGCGTTGCGCGCGACGCGCTGACCGTCGACGACCTGGCGTCGGTGGACGCGTTCCACATCCGCGGGCGGGCGGCGACCGAGGAGCTGGCGCAGGGAGTCGAGTTCGACGCGTCGCAGCGCGTGCTCGACGTCGGTTCGGGCCTGGGCGGAACGGCGCGCTTCCTCGCGTCGACGCGCGGCTGTCACGTGACCGGCGTCGACCTGACCGCGACCTTCTGCGACGTCGCCGGCGTCCTCTCGGAGCTCGTCGGCCTCGGCGCGCGCAACGAGTTTCGCTGCGGAAGCGCGCTCGAGCTCCCGTTCGACGACGACTCGTTCGACGTCGCGTGGACCGAGCACGTGCAGATGAACATCGCGGACAAGCGCCGGTTCTATGGCGAGATCGCGCGCGTGCTGAAGCCGGGCGGCGCCTTCGCGTTCCACGACATCTGCGCCGGTCCGTCGACGTCGAGCTTCGCGTTCCCCGTGCCGTGGGCGGGCGACGCGTCGATCAGCCACCTCGTATCCGTCGACGAGCTGCGCGAGTTGCTCGCGAGCGTCGGCTTCGAGGAGCAGCGCTTCGAGGACAAGACCGACGCGTCGGTGGCGTTCTTCCGCGGCGCGCTCGAGCGCAACCGCACCGAGGGACCGGCGCCGCTCGGGCTGCACTTGCTCATCGGTCCGGACGCGCCGGCGAAGTTCGCGAACCTGCTCGACAACGCCGAGTCGAAGCGCGTGCGTGTGGTGCAGGCGATCGTGCGCCGACGCTGAACGCTACTCGCCGCGCAGGTCGGCCTCGTTCAGTGCGTCGGTGAGGATGCGGACGATCTCGTCGCCGTCGCGCACGAGGCGCTTGTGGCGCTGCTCGCCCGCCGTGTACAGCTTGCCCTCGTCGAAGCAGCGGTCGACCCACGCCTGCAGCCAGATGTCGTTGTCGGTGCCCGGCGGCAGCGACTTGGCGAGCGCCGTTTGACGCTCCTTCTCGTGCGCCCAGAGCGCGTGCAGGTTGGTGCGCGACTTGACGAACTTGCTGGTGGGCAGCTCGCCGACGAAGAGCAGGCGCGCGAGCTCTTCGCGCAGGGTGCGGAACGCGCGCACCTGCTTGTACTGACGCTCGAGCAGGCCGTACAAGCGCCCGTGTTGCTCGGGTGCGATGGGCGAGACCCACGTGTCCCAGTCGTTGAACACGTCGTGCATGATGCCGAGCGCGTCGATGTCCGGCATCTCGAGCAGCAGGTCCGACGACCACACGTCGTACAGCGTCGTCCCGGGGTACACGCCGCCGTCACGGTCGGTGTAGACGTGGTCGAACGCGGCGTTGTGCTTCTGGAGCGAGCCGTCGTCGAGCGCCTGCTCCACGATCGCGACCGCGAGATCGAGCCCGGGCGGATAGCCGTTGGTCGCGTTGGCGAAGAGCGTCTCGACGTCGTTCGGATCGCCCGTGCGCACGATCTTGCGCCGGCCCCAGTCGTACGCGTAGCTCTCGATGAGCGCGCGCGGGTCGCGCACCCCGAAGACCGTGCGGTGCACGTCGCGGACGAGCCGATCGTCCGGGTTGAGCCAGCGGCGTCGAATCGCCAGGCGAGGCGCGTGCTTCTTCGGGTCGTAGTACTCGAGCGGCGGCGCGTCCTCGATCGCCGCGACGTCGAGGACCTCGGCGCAGACGCGCCGGATCAGCTTCAGCTGCTGCGTGTCGAGCGCGGCGAGCTTCGTTTGGAACAGTTCGATCGCCGTCGCGCGCTTCGCGGCGCCGAGCGATTCCCAGTCGACCGACATGCGCGACGCATCGAGCGCCGGCGCGAACTCCTCGGCGTTCGTCTCGCGAATCCAGCGCGCGACGCGCGGCCCGATCTCGTCGACCTCCAGGCCGAGCACGTTCTGGAACGCGCGCTCGCCGCCGAGGTTGTTGCCGACCTGCGAGAGCACGGCGCGCGCGACCTCGTCGGGATACCCCTCGATCAGGTACGCGGCCAGCGCGTAGGCGCAAACGATGTCCTCGACCGTCAGCGACGTGCTCGTCTTGCCGAACAGCGAGCGCAGGTTCGGTGGCTTCGACGACTCGAACAGATCGCGCGCCTCGCTCATCCAGTTTGTCGCCGGATCGAGCAGCCGGTTGCGCGCCGCGAACGCCATCTCCGGATTGATCGAGTAGCTGGTGTCGATGAACCACGTCAGGCGCGTTCCGACCAGCGCCTTCGTCAGGTACAGCCCGAAGCCCTCGTGCACCCAACCGTGTTTGATCGTGACCTCGAAGGCGTCGCGCAGCATGTAGCCGAACGCCATGCGCAGGATGCCGTCCGCGCGCTTCGCCTTCGGTCCCGTCCAGAACGCCCAGTCCATCGTTCCGGGCACGCCGGACCCTTCGAGTCCGCTGAGCGAGCGGCGCATGTTCGCATCGACCATCGGGTGGTGGTCGAGGAAGCTCGCCATGTCGCTCGTGTCGCGCAGCACGTAGACGCTGCATTCGACCGGAAACGGAATCGTGCGACCGAGGATGCTCGCGAACGAATCGCGCGCCGCGTGCAGGCTCGTCGCGAGCGTGAACGCGTCCTCCTTGTCCGTCGACGCGAGCACGCGCAGCTCGGGCGTCACCGCGACGCCGAAGTTCAACCCGAACGCGGCCTCCTTCGCGTTCGGTGTTCCCGGCCTGGCCTCGGGCGCGTCGACGAAACCGTCGTGCACGATCGCGCCGAGCGCGGCGCGCCGCCGCGCTCCCGTCGCCGTCTCCTCGAGCACCCAACGGCCGTTCCAGCGGACCTCGCCACGCGCGGTGTGCACGCCGCGATGGTCCGGGTCGAGGGAGAGCACCTCGAGCTGCAGGGCGTTGCGCTCCGCGCGCGAGAGCGAGTCGTCGTCGAGCAGGCCGGCGAGCTGGGTGACCACCGGCTGCAGGAACTCGTAGAAGCGGTCGGGGGCTTCGAGCAGCGCGTCCTCGTCGAAGTTCTTCACCGGCTTCGACTTCTTGGGCTCGATCCACTCGCCGCCCTTCTTCTTGTGCCCGAGCGTGCGCCGCGCGTCGGCGTGGTTCGCGTCGAACGTGAGGATGCGCGCGTAGGTCGCGTCGCGCTCGCTGAAGAGGCGCTTCGACTGGCACCACTGGGCGTACCTCTCGAGTTGCGTGATCAGCTCGCCTTGCAGCGCGTCACGGCGCTGCGCGACGCCGCCGTCCTGCGCGGCGAGAATCGGGCGCGCACCCGTTCCGGCGAGGGGTGCTCCGGCAAGGAGCGCGAGCGCGCATGCAATCGCTAGAGGTCGCAGCAAGGGCTTCCCGGGTGAGGTTTGGCGAGCGGTCGACGCCATATCCTACGAAAGATCGCCCGCCGCGAGATCGTGCGGCTCGCGCCGCGCGAGTTCCCGCATGGCGACCGGGTGTCCGGGACATGGGACGGACATGCGCCATTCCATGTTGCTCGCCGTCCTCGTCCTCACGCTCTCCACCGCCTGCCGCGCGCCGCGCGTCGAAGCGCGCAGCGAGCCCACGCCCGCGCGCGCCTTCGACTGGACGATCGGAACGTGGAGCGGCGCGCGCCGTGCCGGCGACACGGGCGAGGTCGAGCCGATGCGGATGACCGTGGCGCCGATGCTGGACGGCGCGGGGCAGACGCGCGACATGGCGATCGGCGCGGGCGACGATCCGTACCGCGGCTTCTGCGCGCAGTTCTTCGCGCCGTCGCGCGGCGTGTGGGTGCGCGAGTACACGAACGCGTCGCGCGAGCGCTTCACCGAACTCGAGGGCGAGATCGACGCGCGTGATCCCGGGCGCAGCGTGTGGCACGTCTCGTCGCCGAGCGCGCGCCTGTCGGAGCTCGTCTCCGAGCGACCGAGCGCGAACGCGTGGGTGCGTACGATGTCGATCTCGACCGACGGCGGCGCGACGTGGTCGGTGCTGTGGGTCGACACGCTCGAGCGCGTGAACGACTTTTGCCCCAGTCTGCTAGCCCGGATCATTCATGAGCATGCACGCCAAAAGCTGCAATCGACCGGCTACGCCGGTCTCTCGGCCCCTGCCGGCACTTTGCGAACGTCGGCGTCCTCGACGACCTGACAAGGTCGCCTCCGGGGCCACCGCCCGCAAAGCACCGGCAGGAACCGAGTTGCAGCTACTGCCGCACATCCTCATGAATAACCCGGGCTAGCAGACCGTCGCGCGGCCCGCCGTCCGATCGACGAGCTCGCGCACGAACGCGTCGTAATCGCGAACGGGCACGTCGAGCGTGAAGCGCACGCTCTCCCCGTACTCCGCACCGGCCGCCTCGAGCCCGTGCGCGGCCAGCACCGATTCGATCGGCCCGGTGCAGTCGTACGGATGCTCGACCTCGACGCGCCGCGTAATGATCACCGTCTTCCGCTGCGCGCGGTCGAGCGTCTGGCCCGCGGCTCCGCCGTACGCGCGCATCAAGCCGCCGACGCCGAGCTTCGTGCCGCCGAACCAGCGCGTCACGACGACGGCGACGCCGGCGAGCTCGTGCCCCTCGATCTGTTGCAGGATCGGCCGTCCCGCGGACCCGCTGGGCTCGCCGTCGTCGCTCGAGCGGAACGCGTCGCCGTCCGTGCCGACGACGTACGCCCAGCAGTTGTGCGTCGCTCCCGCGAACTCGGCGCGCACGCGCTCGATGAACGCCTCCGCGTCCGCGACCGTCGGCGCGGGCGCGACCGTGGTCAGGAAGCGCGATCCCTTGACCGGGTCGATCTCGTGGCGGAACTCGGCGGCGAGGGTGTGGTACGCGTCGCTCAACGCGCGCTCAGGGAATGCGTTTGCCGAGCGTTCCGTCCGGCCGCATGAACTCGATCGACGTCGAGCCGTCGAACTCCATGCTCACGTTCAAGCGCGGCACCGCGGACTCGTCTTCCATCGAGATCACCGGCGCGCCGTCGGGCTTGACGAGCATGCCGACGCGCCGCCGGCCGCTGGAGTCGAGCAGGATCGCGCTCGAATTGCCCTCGGGATCGACGGTCAGCGCGGAGCGCACACGGTTGTGGGTCTCGCGCAGCGTGAGCGTCGAGTGCCCGCCGACCAGGTACTCGAGCGCGGCGCGATCGAACCCCTCTTCGCCGAGCACGTAGAGCCCCGAGTCGCCGTTGGGCCGGATCGCCATGCGCACGCCGCCGGACGTCTCGCCGCTGGTCAGCTCCATCTTCGCGAAGTCGCGCGTGTCGAACCCGACGAACGCCGAGCCGAGCCCCTTGCCGCCGCGGATGTGGAGCGCGGGCTTGTTGAGCGTCATGGCGACGTGCCCCGCGTCCTTGTGCATGAGGAAGAGCGGGAAGCCCGCGCCGTCGATCGCGATCGAGGCGTACACCTCGCCGTTCGCGTCCGTGAGCTCGAGCTTCTCGCCGCGCAGGACGCCGTTGGACGAAGCCGCGTCTTGGGGCGCGGGTCGCGCGATGCTCATCGCGAAGAATGCCGCGCAACCGAGCGCGGCGAGCGTTCCCGCACGCCTCCAGCGCCGGTTTTCGCGCTCCAGGGAGTCGAGGCGTTCGTGGATCGATGTCTGCTCTTGCATGGTTCGTCGTGTGCTTGGACGAGTGCTAGGTGGGGGAGCGCCCACGGGCGCGTCACGTCTGGAAACGAACGACCGAGGCGAGTGTGAGTTCGTTGGACGAACACGCGGAGGGCAACCGCCGTGCCGCGGAGAAGCGCGCGCGCGTCAGGCGTCGAGCAGCTCGCCCGCGGCGACCTTGAGGCGGAGCTCGATCTCGGTGTTGACGTGCGCGAGGCCGTTCTCGAATTCGTCGGCTTGCGCCGCCGTGTACTCGCGCCGGTCGAAGCCGTGCTGCTGGCGGAAGTCGCGCAGGAAGTGGTTGCGCTTGCGATCGAACGCGTCCTGTTGCGAGACCCACCGCTCGAGGATCGTCTTGATGCGATCGACTTCGGTCCGCGACGTGTCGCGCGGCCAGAGCTCGCGGAAGAGCTCGGCGCCGCGCTCGGACAGGTCGAGGTCGAACCGGATCTCGGGCCCGAGTCCGCACGAAGCGGAAGCGCTCTCGCTGGTCGCGACGCCCGCGGCTTGGCGTGCGCGGGCCGAGAAGACGGCCTCCTGAAGGAGACCCTCAGCGAGTTGCTGCCGATCGTCGCTGTGGGCTTCGCTCATGGAGGAAGGCGTTCCGTCGGGAACGCTAGCAGAGTTCGTTGTAAGCCTCGCTGAGGCTCTGCGCGATCGTGGACGGGTCGCGACCTTCGATGTCGTGCCGCTGCCACATCTTCACGACCTTGCCTTCCTTCATCAGCGCGATCTGCGGTGAGCTCGGTTGGTAGGGCTTGAAGTACTCGCGCATGCGCGCGACGGCTTCACGCTCCATGCCGGCGAACAGCGTGACGAGATGATCGGGCTTCGTCCCGTTCATCAAGGAGAGTGCGAGCCCGGGACGCGCACCCGCCGCGGCGCAGCCGCAGACGGAATTGATGAAGACGAGCGTCGTGCCCGTCTCTTTGACGACCGAGTCGACTTCGTCGGTGGTCTTCAACTCGGTGACGCCGAGGCGGGTCACTTCGTCGCGCATCGGCTGGACCAGGTTGGGATCGTACATGGATTCGAGGGGGGAGATTCGGACTGGGAGGGGGGGAGCGAGTTTCGACCGCATTATATAGGGGGCGTGCGGTGCGGAGCTAGGCTTCGGAACTGACTGCCTGGGTGTTGCTCGACAGCAACGCTCGACGCGCATTCCGCGCCTCGGCCCTTCCGTAACTCGAGGTACGGACAGCCCGCGGGGGCCGAAACACGGTTTGCGCCTTCCTTGGCGGAGCCCTGGCTGGGGGGGTGGCCGAGGAAGTTCGGCTCAAACCGGCTTCGGTTGCCGCGCGAGCCCCGAACTGAGGTGAGAGGCGCAACACCAATGCAGTCAGTTCACTAGCCCGGATCCTTCATGAGGCTTCACCGAGATCGACGAGCTGCGCGCCAGAACGGAGTCGTATCCATCGCCGCCGGATCGGCGCCTACGCCTCTGCGCGCCGCAGGGCGTGCAGGCGCTTGCTGTAGGCCGCGCCGAGGTTGTTGCGCGTCAGCATCGCGATCACCGTGCCCGTGCCCCCCGGCTCGACGACCGGGATCTCGTGCAGCCCGTGCTCGTTCAGGCGCTGGAGCGCGGTGTTGAGGTCGTCCCCCGGCTCGGTCGTCACCACGCGATCGACCATGAAGTCGCGCACGATGACGATGTCGGCGACTTCCATCTGCTGGAAGATGCGGCGCACGTCGGTGAGGGAGAAGATCCCGACCAGCGCGTTCTCCTTGTTGACCACCGGGAAGTAGTAGCCCTCGGACTCGGACACGATGTCGAGGGCGCGCCGCAGCGTCGTGTTCTCGTTCACGACCGTCGGCTTGCGCGCGATGTCCATCAGGTCCTCGACGCGCAGACTCTCGAGCACGTCGACGACGAACTCACCCGCGTGCGCCGGCGAATCGACCATCCCGTCGACCTGGGTGTCGTAGATCGTCCAGTTCTGGGCGAGCAGCATGTGCACGACGGACACCAGCATGAGCGGCGCGAGCAGCTCGTAGCTGCCCGTCATCTCGCACACGATGATGATCGACGCGATCGGCGTCTTCGCGACGCCCGAGAAGAACCCGCCCATCCCGACCAGCGCATAGCAGGCCGGATTGATGTCGAGCGATGGAAACCACGCCGCCGACGTCTGCCCGACGATCGCGCCGAGCAGCGCGCCGATCGCCAGCGATGGCGCGAACACGCCGCCCGAACCTCCGGTCGCGATCGAAAGCGACGTCGCCAGAATCTTCCCGAGCACGAGCGCCGCCATCACGCCGATGGCCATGTCCCCGTCGATCGAGGCCGTCATCAGGTCGTACCCGCCGAACAGGACGCCGTTCGTCCCCGCGAACGACGCGATGCCGAGCGCGAGCAGCGCGAGCAGCAGCCCGCCGAGCGCCGGCCGGAACGGCCCGGGCACCTTGGTCATGCGCTTGAACGACTTGTGCACGCCGTTGAACGTGCGCACGTACATCCAGCCGCAGATCGTGCAGAGCAGCGCGAGCGCGAGATAGATCAGGAGCTCGCGCGGATCGTCGAGCGACAGCTTCTCGAGCGCGCGACTCGCGATCGGAATCCGGCGCGCGTCCCCGCTGATCGACGTGTACGTCGTGTAGGCGACGATCGACGAGATGATGCACGGGATGATCGCCTCGCCCTCGAACTCGGGTTTGCGGTAGAGCACCTCGGGCGCGAACAGCGCGCCGCCGAGCGGTGCGCTGAACAGTGCGCCGATGCCCGCGCTCGAACCCGCCAGCAGAAACACGCGCCGATCGCGCGCGGTCAGGCCGAGCGCGTCCGACAACGCGCTGCCGACGCCGCTGCCGATCTGCGCCACCGGACCCTCCTGGCCCGCCGACCCGCCGGTGCCGATCGTGATCGCGCTCGTCAGCGCCTTCACCCACACGATCCGCTTGCGCACTTTCCCGCCGAGGGTGTGGAACGTGCGGATCATCTGCTCCGTCCCGTGGCCCTCGGCCTCCGGCGCGAACGTCTGCGTGATCCACCCGACGATCAGACCGCCGACCGGGAGGATGAGCAGCACGAGCCACACGCGTCCGCCGAAAACGCCGCCGCCGAGGCCCTCGGTTTCGACCCCCGTCGCGCGCGCGAAGAGCTCCTCGTGCAGGAAGTGGGTCAAGTGGTCGAACCCGACCGCCGCGAGTCCGCCGAGGACGCCGATCAGCGTCGAAACCCCGACCCACTTGCCGACGAACCCGATGTCCTTGAGTCCGAGAAACGCCGCCAAGCGCCCCGCCGATCGCCCGATCCGATTCACGCGAGCGAGGATACGTCAACTCGCTGCGAGGTCCTGTGGCCGCGCCGCCTTTCTCCGCACGACGTGCGACTTCGAGCGGTGTTGCCCGCCGCGCTCTTCGAGTTCGGCGGAAAGCACGTCGCCGACCTGCGGCGTCGACGCCACCGCTTGCTAGGCTCGCACGCGATGAGCGATGCCGACGACCGGAGCCTGCCGAAGACCACCCTTCGCTCGCACGCCCGCGTCCTCATCGCGCGCACGATCTCGGGCGCCTTCGAGTCGATCCGCCAGATCCCGCCGGGCACCTGGTTCCAACGCCGCCTGCGCAGGTCGCTCGAGTTCACGTCGACCGACATCCCGCTCCCGAACGCCGGCGCCGGCCTGCACGACCTCGAGATCGTCTTCCTCTCCGATCTCCACGCCGGCTTCTACACGACCAAGGAAGATCTCGGGCACCTGACGGACCGCATCGCGGCCCTGCACCCCGACCTGATCTGCATCGGCGGCGACCTGATCGCCACCCGCCGCAAGCAGATCGAACTGCTCGACCGCCTCCTGGGCGAGCTCGACCCGCCGCTCGGCAAGTTCGCCGTGCCCGGCAACCACGAGGTCTTCTACTTCGACTGCTTCCCCGACGCGGAGGCCACCCGCCAGGGCGTCGTCGTCGACCTGACCCACGACGTCCCCCCGCGCGAGCAACCGATCGAGGCCCTGAGCGGCTGGCGCGAGTACCTCGAGATCCGCGGCGTGCGCGTCCTCGAGAACAAGGGCGTGCGACTCGAGAAGAACGGAGCGAGCTTCTGGCTCGCCGGCGTCGACGACCTGGAAGAGGGCAACCCGCGCCTCGACGCCGCGCTCGCCGGCCGCCATGAAGGCGAGCCGACGCTCCTGCTCTCCCACCACCCCGACTTCTTCGTCGACGCCGCCGAACACGTCGACATCCAACTGTCCGGCCACACCCACGGCGGCCAGATCCGCGTCTTCGGCGTCGCCCCGATCACCCATTCGAAGCATCGGTACGTGGCCGGCCGCTACGAGCGCGACGGCGCGCACATGTATGTGGGGCGCGGGGTGGGCGTCTCGCTCGCGCCGTTCCGATTCGGAGCACGGGCGGAGGTGGCGACGGTGAGGCTGAAGACGCGGTAAGGGGGCGCTGTCGCTTCGGCCGCGGCGAGCGCGGAGTCGGCACACATCGGAGAGAGGCACCGCGCGCGATCGACCGCGCGCTGCACCGTGCTACCGTGACAACGTGCAGCGCCAGCGCTCGATCGCCGTCGCCCAGACGGTCCCGCACCGTGGAGACGTCGACGCGAACGTCGCCGAGCACGCGCGCCTCGCCCGACTCGCCGCGGACTCCGGCGCGCGCGTCGTGCTCTACCCGGAGCTATCGCTGACGGGCTAGGAGTTCGACCTCGCGCACGAGCTGGCCTTCGCCGAGCGCGACGCACGCCTCGCACCGCTCGCCGACCTGGCGACGTCGCTCGGCCTCACGCTGATCGTCGGCGCCCCGGTGCGCCTCGGAGCGCGGCTCCACATTGGCGCCTCTGTCCTCGCACCGAACGGCTCGACCGACATCTACACGAAGCGCCGCCTCGGCACATTCGCACTCGACGTGAACCCAGGCGGCGCCGTACCGCCGCCCGAAGCGACGGTCTTCGTCCCCGGCGACCGGGACCCGCTCGTCCCCATCGACGGCCGCAACGCCGCGCTCGCGATCTGCGCCGACACGGGCGACCCATCGCACCCGGCCGCCGCCGCGCAACGCGGCGCCACGATCTACCTCGCGAGCCTCTTCTTCCCCCCGTGCGACGCAACCGCCGAACATACCAAGCTCCGCACGATCGCTAGCCGCCACACGCTAGCCCGGGTTCTTCATGAGCCTTCACCGAGATCGACGCAGCTACGCGCCATATCGACGCTTCCCTCCCTCACCGGGTTCGACGACCCGTCAAGGTCGCCTCCACGCGCTTCGGTCGCGAAGCGCTGATCTGACGCGCATCCACGTCGATCTCGGCAAAGCCTCATGAAGAACCCGGGCTAGCCGTCTTCGCCGCGAACTTCGGCGGCCCAACGGGCGGCCTCCCGTCCGCGGGCCAAAGCGCGGTGTGGTTGGCCACGGGCGAGCCGCTCGCAGAGCTCACGGGAACCGGCCCCGGCCTGCTCGTCGCGACGGAGAACGAGACCGGCTGGGCCGTATCGCCCGAGACTCTACTCTGAGACGTCGGGGCCTCCGTCGACGCGACGATTGGGAACGCGACCGGCCGCGATAGACAGACCTGTGATAAAACGGGAGTCGGAAGCGCGGGAGCGGTGCACGGATCCGTGAGAGCAGATCACGCGGCGCAAGGACCTCGCTACGCTGACCAAGCGATCACGATCTCTCCCCCGCTACACTGACCAGTCGAAACCGCGTTGGGCAGTCTTGCTCGCGTCCAATATCAACATGGAGCCGTCGCTTGGCACAAAGGTGTTACTGGTAGCCCTCGTTGGTAGCGTTCCCGCTGTTGTCCTGCTGGTGGTCTTTTGGCGGTCGAGCAAAGTGCGACGACGATGGTTGGCCTCGGCGGTGGGGTTGGCTCTCGCTTGGGTGCTGGCAGAGTACTTTTGGCTTGCACGGCATCGCGCCGAAGCGTGGTGCGAACACGTCGCCGCGATGGTTGTTGCCCATGCCGAGATCAACGGTGAACTTCCCCAGTCGCTCGGTGCACTTGACGAACTCCCCCCTTTTCCGTCCTCCATCCTCCGATCGATCAGAGCTCCGCACTACGAGTGCGAGGGAACTGCCTTTGTGCTGTCATTCCTCGTCGCCGAGTCCGGGGGCAGCAACAGCGGCACGATCTACCGCTTCGCGAACGAAAGCAGGTCGTGGACATCGATCGGCTACATTGGCCCTGGTTAGGATGAACTGGCAGCCCAACAAGCCAATGCAGCGGATCGCCTTCGGCGACCGCTGATCGCCAAGGCGTTGGGCCGGACTCTGAATCGCGTTTGAACGGACACAACCAGGGAGCGGCGCGATGGTCGCGGGGAGCGGATAGTGGAATGGTTCGCCAATGTGCTCGCGGCTCTGGGCGGCTTCCTCGCAATCCTCGTCGGCGTGGTGGGGTTTCTCCTCGTCATCTCGTTCCTCGATCGAGCCCGTAGTTCACGTAAGAGCTCTGGAGACGACGAGCGCGAATGATTGCCGTCCCGGCTCGCGCAGAGCCGACGGCCACCCGAGCAGTACCTTCCTTGCCAACAGCGTCGAGCGTAGGGGAACGAATCCCGTGCTGGCCTCTTCCGTCGCGCTCGGAAGGATGGGGGTCGGTGCCGCCCGCGTTCGGGCGACGGGAAGGGGTGCGGCTGGCGGGCCGCTCCAAAACGTTCGACGTCTCGAGGCCCAGGAGGGCAAGCGATGGCAAAGGTGACCGGGATCGGTGGCATCTTCTTCAAGAGCAAGGGCGACGGCGCGACGCTCGCGGCGTGGTATCGGAAGCACCTTGGCATGGCGCTCGAGGACTTCGGCGGCGCGATCCTCAAGTGGCCGGACGACAAGGCGGACGACGGCGGACTGACGGTGTGGAACGTCGCCGATGGCGACACGCAGTGGTTCAGCCCGAGCGGCGCGGCCTTCATGATCAACTACCGGGTCGACGACCTCGATGCGTTGCTCGACCAACTCCGCGCCGAGGGCGTGGAGGTCGTCGGCGGACCCGAGTCGCACGAGAACGGCAAGTTCGCGTGGGTCATGGATCCCGACGGGAACAAGGTCGAGCTCTGGGAGCCGATGGCCTGGGACGAGAAGAACAAGGGGGCGTGAGCCGGGCGGCGGAGCTCGCCGTCCTCACTCGAACCACACGCGCACCGTGCGGTCGGCGTCCATCGTGACGCGCGCGCCCTCGATGCCGAAGTCCTCATCGACGTCCTCCCAGTGGCTGAAGAAGAAGCCCGGGTCGGCCGTCGGCGAGAGGAAGAGCGTGGTGCCGGCGGGGAAGGAGGCGCTGCACGCGGACGGACAGTCGATGCCGGGGAGCCCGGTGCGCACGTGGCCCGAGCCGCCGCCGACGCGTTCGATCGTCAGCACGAAGTCGCCGGTTGGATCCGGGTCGGGATCGGGTTCCGGGGCCGGGACGACGGCCGCGCCCGAGCACTGACGGGCGACGACCAGCTCGCCCGCGCGCGCGATCGGCTCGAAGGCGTAGGGGGATTCGTCCGGCAAGCTCAGGGGGAGCGAGGACACGGGTTGGACGAACGGAGTCTCGGGCGTGGCGCTCCACTCGGCCGGAATCGGTCCCTCGGCGATCAGCGCCGGGCAACCGTTTCCGATGCGTCCGTCGAGGCCGACGCGCAGGACCCACGCTTCGTACCCGTCGCCGAGGGACAGCGACCTGCCGGCCAGGACGTAGCCGTCGGGCAGCGCGACCAAGCTCGACAACCAGTCCGCCGACAGTCCGCCGTACAAGCGATACCAGACCGGCGCGCACGTTTCGTCCAGGCGGACGAGCAGCCAGTTCTCGGCGCCGGCGCCGGCGCGGTTGTCGATGTCGACCACGGTGACCGCCAAGAGGTAGCCGCCATCCGCGGCCGCGACGAGGAGCGCGCTGTCGAGCGGCGAGAGCGCGCCGAAGCGCAGCGTGCTCGCGCGCACGAAGGCGCCCGACGCGTCGAGCGTCGTCAGCAGCACCGCGGCCGCGTCGAACGAGTGGATCGTCGAGGCGAGCACGAGCGTGTCTTCGGCGATCGCCAGGCCGCGCGCGGGCGCGCCGAACGCGGCGGACGTCAGCCCCACGCGCCTCGACCAAAGGAACTCGGCATCGGCGTCCCACTTCGTCACGATCGGTTCGCAAGTGTCCGCGTAGTTGCAGTCGTTCGGTCCGCCGATGCCGGCGAAGCCGCCGTCCGGACAGGCGACGAGCGCGGCCACGTCGTCGCTCGTGCCGCGCACCGGTTGCAGCGTCGAGCCGTTCATCTGGCGCAGCGCTCCGCCGCCGGCGGTCGTGAGGACGTCGCCCCCGCGGGCGAGGAGCGGGACGCGGTAGGGCGACACGGACGCGTCCGTGCCCTCACCCGCGAGACCCCACTGCCACATCATCCCGCCGAACGCGTCGAAGCCCAGGATCCACGCGAACCGTGCGCGCTGCCCGGGCTCGTCGTCGCTCGGCTGCAGCGGGTCCTGGAAGACGCTGCCCGACAGCACGATCTCGCCGCTCGCGAGCTCGACCGCGTCGAAGCCGAGCTCCAGGTTCGAGGCGTTCGAGGAGCGCAGCAGCACGGCCTCTTCGGTCCCGAGCTCGTCCACGGTGTGCAGCGCCGGCGGATCCTCGAGCAACAGCCCGCCCGGCCCGAACCACGCGCCCGTGCTCGTGATCGCCGTCGACCGCACGGTCGCGAAGTCCTCGTCCAGCGTCTTGTCCACCGTTTCCGTGACGACCCGGACCACGTTCGGAAGCGTCTCGTGCTCGAGCGCGAGGACGAGCCCGCCCGCGCTCGCCGCACCCAGGAACGTGCCCGCGCCGTCCCAGCGCTCGATCGAAGTGCGCTCGGCCGCCCAGAACTCGGTGCGCGGGACGCGGCCCGGATCGAACCAGTTCTTGCAGCAGACGGACGTGTACTCGATCGTCGCGGGCGTCGACCACGAGGAGACCACCACGGCGTTCGGTTGCAGGTTCACGAGCATCGCCTCCCGCGCGAAGTCGTCGTTCGTGCTTCCCGCCGCCACGACGCCGTCGATGGTCCCGTCCAGCCCGTCGTCCCACGTGTCGAGCGCGAGGAGGCGCATGTCGAGGTCGAGGGCGTTTTGCACGCTCCCGTCCGTAGCGAGCTCGAGGAACCGCGCGCGCTCGAGCACGCTCCGCTCGGACAGGCTGATCGCGAGGAAGGGCTGGTCCACGATCACTTCGCGCACGAACGCGCGCGCGATGCGCGCTCCCTCGCCGCCGTACTCGAACCCGCCTTCATCGTTGAAGAGCGTGGACCTGGAGAGGATCGTCCCCGTCGGGCTGACCTCGAGGAAGAACAGGCCCTCGAGATCGCCGACCTGCATGCCTTCGACGATGCGCAGTGTCGTGCGCGCCACGACGAAGACGTCGCCGTCCTGCGTCGGCCACAGGTCGAGCACTTCCTCGACCGTCGTTTCGAGCGCGCTCGCCGGAACGCGACCCGACGGGATGCCCGAGTCGAACGTCCAGCTGCCGAGCAACCCGCCGTTCGCGTCGAAGTGCGACAGCACGACGTTGCCGCCGTCGATCATCGGATCGCCCGTCCGGTCGAGCGACATCCACGCGTCGTGCGCCACCCACACCGATCCGTCGGCCGCGCGCCGCGCGGCGCGGAAGTGCCGCAGGTCGCCTGCGGGCAGCTGCTGCCCGACGAGTCGCTCCCACTCGACGTCACCGAACGTGTCGAGCTTCATGACCCACATGTCGCCCGCTTCGTCGTAGCCCGGGTCGTCGACGTCGGTGATGGCGGTTCCACCCGCGAGCACGTAGCCGCCATCGCGCGTCGGAACCACGCGGAACGCGGCGTCGTCGACCGCGGTCCCGAACGACTTCGAGAAGGTCGGGCTCCCGCCCCGCCGGCCGCCGCTGCTCGAGCGGAAGCACGCGGTCGTGGTGAGAGCGAGCAGGAGCAGAACGGCGAGCCGCGCGGCGCGGGCGTGTCGATGGCATTGCATGGGAGGCGCCTTGGGAGAGAGTCCGAGGTGCAAACGCGAACGAGCGGCGCGCGGGGCCATCGAATCCGGGAAAACGCGGACGGCATCCGCGGGCGTCCGGGTCGCGCTCCGGCCGGTATGATCGAGCCGTCGCCGCCACCGCGAACCGCGCCGACGCTCGCCATGTCCGACCCCGAAGCCGAGTCTCCGCGCGAGAGCGTGACGCGCGCGCTCGACGCCCTTTCGCGCGACGAGCCCGACGCCGAGCACCGCCTGCTCGAGGTTGTCTACGGCGAGCTGCGCCGGCTCGCGCGGCAGAAGATGAGCGCGCAACCGAGCGACCACACGCTGCAGCCGACGGCGCTCGTGCACGAGGCGTACCTGCGACTGCTCGGGCAACCGGAGCGCGCGTGCAGCTTTCCCGACCGACACTTCTTCTTCTCCGCGGCCGCGAAGGCGATGCGCTCGATCCTCGTCGATCACGCGCGCAAGAAGGCGGCAGAGAAGCGCGGCGGGGGACGCGCGCACGTGACGCTGTCCGCCGACCTCGGCGTCGGCGAGCCCGAGGAACAGATCCTGCTCCTGAACGACTCGCTCGAGCTCTTCGCCGCGAAGTACGCGCGCCAAGCGCGCGTGCTCGAGCTCCTGTTCTTCGGCGGCCTGTCCGTCGCCGAGGCGGCTGCCGCGCTCGACGTCTCCGAGCGCACGGTGAAGCGCGACTGGCGCTTCGGCAAGAGCTGGATCCTGGCCCGCATCGAGTCGGACGCGTCTTGAGCACGGAGAACCGCACCGCGCGCGTCGAGGCGCTCTTCCACGACGCGCTCGAGCTCGACGAAGGCGAGCGCGAGGCATTCCTACGCGCGGAGTGCGGCGCCGACGACGCGCTGTTCGACGAGCTCGCGCGCCTGGTCGGCGTCGCGCAGCGCGCGGACGGGTTCCTCGGTCAGTCGGGCATCGAGCTGCTCTTTCCCGATCGCTTGCCGGTCGACGGGGACACGAAGCTGACGCTCGACGGTTACGAGATCCGCCGCCGCGTCGGAACGGGCGGCATGGGGACCGTCTACGAGGCGCTCGAGGAAACGACGCGGCGCACGGTCGCGCTCAAGCTCATGCACTCCGTCGGTCCCGAGCTCGAGCGCCGCTTCCGCTTCGAAGCCGAGCTGCTCGCCCGCCTGCAGCATCCGTACGTCGCCGCCGTCTACGCGGCGGGCGTGCTCGACGACGACGGTCGGCGCCTGCCGTTCATCGCGATGGAGCTCGTCGCCGGCGCGCGTTCGCTCGAGCGCTTCACGCAGGAGGAAGGGCTTGACCGACGCGCGCGCATCGAGCTCTTCGCGAAGGCATGCGAGGCGGTCCACCACGGCCATCAGCACGGCGTCGTGCACCGCGACCTCAAGCCGACCAACATCCTGGTCGCCGCCGACGGGACACCGCGCCTGATCGACTTCGGGATCGCGCGCGCACTCGACGTCGACGCGTCGCGCCACACGCGCGCGGGAGCGTTGCTCGGAACGGTCGCGTACATGAGTCCGGAGCAGGGCGAGGACGCGAGCGCGGTCGACGTGCGCGGCGACGTCTACTCGCTCGGCGTGATCCTGTACGAGCTCCTGTGCGGTCGCCTGCCGTACGACCTCACCGGCATGTCGCTGCCCGAAGCGACGCGCGCGGTGCAGGAGCGCGAGCCGATCGCTCCGTCGACGCTCGATCCTGCATTGCGTGGCGACCTCGAGACGATCGTCCTGCGCGCGATCGAGAAGGAGCGCGGGCGCCGCTTCGACACCGTCGAGGACCTGCGCTCGGACCTGCTTCGCCATCTCGCCGGCGAGCCGATCGCGTCGCGTCCCCCCGGCTTCGCGCGCCAGCTCGCGTCGCTGGCGCGACGGCATCGGTTGGCGGTCGCGGTGCTCGCCGTACTGCTCGCCGCGTCGATCGTCGTCGCCGCGTTCAGCACGACCTTCGCCGTGCGCGTCGAGCGCGCGCGGCAAGCCGAGCGCCGCCAGGCCGCGCGCGCCGGGCTCGCGGCCGCGGATGCGTCGCTGCGCGTCTTCGACGGCGGCGCCGCGCTGCGCAGCTTGAACGCGGTGCCGGACGACCTGCGCGGTTGGGCGTGGGGTCACTTGCGCGCGCAAATCGAGCTCGAGCGTTTGGTGCTCGAGTGCGCGGGCGCGCGGTGCGAAGGCGTGCGCTTCGGTCCGGACGGCGACACGCTGGTCACGGCCTGGTTCGTCGACGACCAGGGACAGCTCGTGCTCAGCGACGCGGCGACCGGTGCGACGCGCGCGCGGATCGAGGTCGACAACCCGCTCGATCTCGACCTGGATCCCGAGCAGGGGCGCGTGCTGGTCACGACGCGCGATGAGCTCGTGCTGTGGAGCGCCGATCTCGCCACCGAGCTCTGGCGCGTTGCGTCCGACGGCGGCGTGTTCCTGAGCTCGGACTTCGACGAGACCGGCGCGCGCGTCGCGACGGTCACCGAGGACGGGCGCGTGCTCGTGCTCGACGCGACGCGCGTGACGTGGGTCGCGCAGGCCGTCGCGGCGCCCGGCTCCGCGCTGCACGCGGTCGCGTTCGGGCCCGGACCGCTCGACCTCCTTGCCGCAGGCGACGACGGCACGCTGTTCGTCTTCGACCGCGCCTTGACCTCGGCGCCGCGCGCGCTCGCCGGCCACACCGGTCCGATCCTCGCGCTCGACGCCGGCCCCGTTCCGCGCCTCGCCGTTTCGGCCTCGAGCGACGGAACGCTGCGCGTATGGGACATCGTCGCGGGGCGCGAGTTGCAGCGCATGCACGGGCACGTGGGCGAGGTGGTGAGCTGTGAGCTTGCGCGCGACGGGACCTCGGTGCTCAGCGCGTCGACCGACGGCACAGCGCGCATTTTCGACCTCGCGTCCGGCGCGCCGCGGCGCGTCCTGTTCGGTCACAAGACGTGGCTCACCGCGTGCGCGTGGTCGCCCGACGCGCGCGAGGTCGCGACCACCTCGCTTGACGGAACGGCGCGCGTCTTCGACGCCGTGCGCAGCGATCCGTCGCACGCGCTGGGCGAGCACGCGAAACTCGTGCGCGACCTCGCGTTCGATCCCGCGGGTCGCTGGCTCGCGTCGTGCTCGTTCGATTGCACGGTGCGGCTCACGCCCGTCGGCACGGACGGCGCGGACGGGCCGTTCACGCTCGAGGGCCACACGCGGCGCGTCGGATGCGTCGCGTGGCAACCGGACGCGGACCGGCTCGTCTCCGGATCGAACGACGCGACGGTGCGCGTGTGGAGCGCGGCGAGCGCGGAGTGCGAGGCCGTGCTCGAGGGCTTCGACGGCGCCGTGCACGCGCTCGCGTTCGATCCGTCGGGCAAGGAGCTGGCCGTCGGCGCGAGCACTGGCGAGGTCAGCGTGTGGGACGCGAGCACGTGGTCGCGCGTGCGCACGTTCCCCGGCGAGGCCTCGCTCGCGGACCTCGACTGGTCCTCCGACGGAACGCGCATCGCCGTCGCGGACGAGCGCGGCTTGCGCGTGCTCGACGCGCGGACGGGCGCGACGCGCCTCGACATCGAGACGACGGATCCGCTGCGCTGTGTCGCGTTCACGCCGAGCGGCGAGTTCGTCGTCGGCGGTGGCCTCGAGGTCTATTGGTGGAACGCGACGTCCGGCCGCCTGCTCACCAAGCTCGACATGCCCGACGCCGCCGCCGACCTCGCCTTCCACCCCTCGGGTCTCCCGCTCGCCATCGCGACGTCCGGCGGCGCCGTCCACCTGTGGGAACCGTGGAGCCCCGAAGTCCTCCTCAGCTTGCGCGGCCACCGTAGCTGGCTCTTCGCCGTTGCCTTCTCCCCCGACGGCACCGAGCTCGCATCCGCGGGCGGAAGCTACGACGACATCGACACGTCGATCCGCCTCTGGCGATCGCGCTGGAACGGCGAAACGCCGCCGCGCGTCGTGCTCGAGCTCCGTTGACGTCGAGAAACCGCTCGGGCGCGACGGACGCGTGACGCGGCCGCGGTACGATCCGCGCGGTCGATCGCAGGACGCCCGCCCCTCGAGTGAGCACATGAAAGCAGTTTGGAACGGAACGGTGATCGCGGAGTCGAACGACACGGTCGTCGTCGAAGGCAACCACTACTTCCCCGCCGACTCTCTGAGCGACGCGTGCTTCCAGCGCTCCGCGACGACGACGCACTGTCCATGGAAGGGCGACGCCAGCTACTACACGCTGGTCGTCGACGGCGAGTCCAACGTCGACGCGGCTTGGTTCTACGCCGAGCCCAAGGAGGCCGCGGAAGAGATCCGCGGTCGGGTCGCCTTCTGGAAGGGCGTCGAGGTCGTTGAGTAGAGCGTGGCCGCGCTACTGGCGGAAGTAGTCCATCACGATCGCCGCACCCGGCGCCGCGATCGACTGCACGCCCGCGTTCCACGGATCGGTGTCGAAGCGCTGCAGCGTGTCGAGCGCGATGACGTCGACGGCGCCCGAGTGATCGTCGCGGCCGGCGATCGGCAGGAAAAGGAACTGCGGCGTGCTGGTGTGCCGCAGCGCTCCGCCGTAGTTGCGCACGAGGCTCTTGCCGTTCATCGGCGCGCCCGCGCCCGATGAGAACGGCGTCATCGGATTCGCGAGGACGCCGAGGTTCACTTGGTTGTCGAACGCGAGGTCGAGCGGGATGCCCGTCAGTTGATCGCGGCCGATCGACGCCTCGATGCGGAAGCTGAGGCCGCGCAGATTCGGTGCGGCGCCCGTGAGCGGGAGCACGCCGGTCGTCGCCGCGTCGAGCACGAGGTTCGACACCGCGCCGCCGTCGAGCACGCGCTCGCCGTTCGGCCCGAGCTTCGTCCCGTGCACGATCCACACGCCGGACGAATCGCGCAGCGGATCGGGTTGCAGCGCGCGCGCGCCGGGGAACGAGAACGGCGCGTAGCCGATGATGTCGTCGAAGCCCCACCCGTTGATGCCGTCCGGTCCCGACTCGAAGAGCGCGACACGGCCCGAGCGCTCGAGGATGTAGGCGAAGAAGACGTTGCGCCCGAAGCCGAACTGGTCCTGGCGCGGCGTGATCGCCACCGCGAACGGCGCGTCGAGGCCGTGCAGCGTCTTGCGCACTTCGAGGCTGAACGAAGAGAGGATCGATACCGTGCCGTCGCCCTCGTTGCACACCAGGATGTCCTCGCCGCGCGAGTCCCACGCGATGCCGCTCGGCGCGTCACCGACTCCGGTGCGCTTGACGACCGTGTGGAACTGCGACGAGGACGGCGCGATGTCGATGAACACGACCTCGTCCTGCGCGCGGCTCGTCACCGCGAGGAAGCGCAGGTTGGTCTCCATCGCGAGCTCGACCGGATCGTCGACGGCGATGCGCGCGAGCACCGCGAAGGTGTTGCTGTTCAGCACGACGACCTCGTCCGCCGCGTTGTCGACCATGTAGAGGAAGTGGCCGATCTGCTGGCGGATGAAGTACGGCTGGCACGTCGCGCTGAACGTCGGTGGCGTCGGCCCGCCGAAGAACGCGTTCTGCTCGCGCGCGAGGATCGAGGTCGGCGGGAACTGGATGGCGGGCTGTGGCAGGAAGTTCGGACCGGGAACGAGCAGGTTGATCAACCCGAAGCCGGTCGGCGGAGGCAGCGCGCTCACGATCGACGTCGGCTCCGCGCCCTGGACGAGCGGTTGCGTGCAGACCGGGCTCGCGAGGATCGGCGGCGGATTCGGATGCGGTGCGAACGAGATCGGGTTGCCTCCCCCGAAGACCATCTGGAGCGGGAGGACTCCTGGCGCCCCCGGTTCGATCGCGGCGACCGAATTCGGACCGCCGTTCGCGACGCTCATGACCTGGAAGCCGGTGTTCGCACACAGCGACCCACCCTGCGAGCACCCGAACGGCGTCCCGTTGTTGAACACGAGATCGAGCGGCGCCCCGAGCATCATGTCGCCCACCGACAGCACGTCCCCGATCGCGAGCAGCCGATCGTCGAGGTCCGAGTTCTTCGTCAGCGTGAACACACCCGCCGACCCACCGTCGTCGGTCGACATGCCGATCGAGAGCGGGGGCATCAGCGTCGCACCCTGCAGACTGACGTTGGGGTTGTTCGGATAGTTCGAGTTGCCCTGCTTCGTGGGATCGAGGATGTCGTACGACGGATCGCCCGTCGACTGCCCGAAGCCGTTCAGGTCGATGACGGACAGCCCGAGCCCGACACGCCCGATATAGATCGCGTCGGGTGCGACCGGCGCATTGACGCGCGCCAGAACGCGTTCTGTTGCGCGCGTGTGCTCTGCAGCTTTGTGCGGGGTCGAGGGAACGGGTGCCCCGACCTGTCGTGCGTGGGGGCGTCGCTGTGCGGCGGAGGGCGTCGCAAGCGCCGCGCAAAGGGCGACCGCGAGCAGGGGCGTCGAGTCTTTCATCGTCGTGAACGTGGGTGCGGTCCGTGAAAGAGGATTCCGAGCGGACTGGTTCCGCGCGAGCACTCAGCTTCGCACGAGATTCAGAAGATCGACAGCAGGCACGTACCGTTCCGTGCCGCCCTATTCATTCAACAAACCACGGTCCGTGGTCCGTTGGCCCAGGTTTGCATTCGCGATGAGCGTGCGCACTGCTGCCAGTGTGAGCGCGCTCGCACCGCGAGCAAGCCGTCGAGCGTGATCTGCGGGATCGACACCTGCAGCGCTTGGGTCCGTTCCGTCACGCCCGGATCCATAGGGTGATCGACGACGCCGCCGTCGGTCTTCGTGCGTTTGTGCAGCATCGGCGATCGAAATCGCACGCTCGGTGCTTTCGACCTCGGGAGCAGAACGATCCAGGGAGCAGAACGATCCAGGATCGATCGTCTCCGTGATCGCATCCGGTGCGACCGGAGCGTTGACGCGCGCCGCCGCGCGCGCCGTCGGTGCGGTGGGCTTCGCAGCCGTTCGCTCCACTCCGCGCACTCGCACGCCTTCCTTGGAAGTGGGCCGTTGCGCAGTCGCGGGGCTTCCGAACGCGGCGAACGAGAGAAGTGCAGCCAGGGCGGTCGAGCGGTTCATCATGGCGAGCGGGGGGAGAGTCTCCGTTCTAACCGAGTTCCGCGCATAGCGCGACCGGGCACGGACGCGGCGCCCGATAACGTCGCCGTTGCGCTCGGAGTCGCACGCGCGCGTCTACTGGGTCACTTCACGCACGCTCTTGCTCGCCGCGACGAAGTCCTTCTCGACGTCCTTCCACTGCTCCCGCGGACCCTGCGCGTCGAGGAGGACCCAGACGTCGCCGAACGGCAGGTAGGCCTTGTAAACGAAGGCGTCCGCGCCGTCCTCGTCCTGCACGAAGAACGTGAACGCGTGCCCCTTGCCGAGCGGTGAGCGGATCGACTCGCTCTTCTTCGGCTTGCCGAAGTTGCCTTCGAGGGCGTCGCCGACGGCGCGGACGAAGGCCTTCAGGTCGGTGTTGTCGAAGGCGATGCGCGAGCACTCGACCGCGGTGAGTCCGGAGCAGAGCGTCGGGAAGAGGACGACCGTGGAGCTGTTGTCGCTCTCGCTGATCGCCCACGAACTCGGCAGTTCGAGCTCGAGTCCCAGGTCCTCGAGAGCGAAGACTCTGGTGCGGTGCACCGGTTTGGCCTTGAGCGCCTTCGTGGCCGCGGCGTCGCGCGACGCGCGCATCGAGCACCGGAACGTCCCCGTGCCCAGGTCCTGATCGTTCGCGCTGTAGGTCGACTCGCCGGCGAGGTCGATCGACGCGAGCAACCCGTTCGCAAGGTCGTACTTCACCGTGCACTCGGGCCGATGGGTGACGGTCAGCCCGCGCTCGAGCACGACCGCATCGATGCTGCCCGTCAGGGTCGCGATCGACGACGCTTCGTCGAACGAGTCGAACACGAGGTGCGCGTCGACGCGCTCGACGTCCGCGGCGCCGAAGAGCACGGTCGCGAGCGAGGACCAATCGAGGTCGAACGCCTCACCGATCGAGGCGCTCTCCGGCATCGGCGCCCACAGACCGAGCGAGAGGTAGTCGACCTGCAGATCCCGGAGCAGCTCGCTCGGCAGCAACGCCGGCCCGTCGATGTTCATGAGGACATCGTCCGTGACCTCGAAGACGAGGCGCACTCCGGCGAGCGGCAAGTCGGCGTTCTTGCCGTCATTCGTCACCCGCGACCGCACGTACGTCCGAACGGCCTTCTCGAGCTCGTCGTCGAGGACCTCATGCTGGTCGACGTACGCGATGTCCGTCTCCGAGCGCATCGTCCGACCGCCGACGTCCAGGGCGATCTCGTGCGACACCTCGACGAGCACGGGCTCACCGACCGGCGTCGCGACGCGCAGGTCGAACGTGTCCGTCGTAGCAGCGGAGTCCTGGGGCAGAGTCGTGACGAGCGCGATCAGCAAGTTCGAAAGCATGGAATGGAATCCTCCTCGGCACAGTGTAGCGGGATGATCGGTAGACTGGGCGCAGACACTCCGCGCGGGACCCTGCGGAGTGCCTTGAAGCAGGCGGGTCTCGAGTGAGGTCGCGATGAAGTACTTGGTAGTGGTCGAACGCGGTGGGGAAGGTTGGGGTGCTCACGTCCCCGATCTTCCGGGATGCATCGCCGCGGGCGAGACGCGCGAGGAGGCCCTCCGGTTGATCCGCGAGGCGATCGCCCTCCACATCGAGAAGTTGCGCGAAACCGGCGAGGCCGTTCCGTGTGCCTCGAGCGAAGGCGAGGTCATCGAAGTCGACGCGGCCTGAAGCGTCGGCGCGGACTAGATCCGCTCGAGGCCGGTCCAAGAACTCGGCCTCATGGAAAGTCAACCTCGAGTTGCGTGCCCGGAAGAACGGAGATCCGAACGCTGTCGATCAACTCGCTTGCGCCGTTCTTGAAGCCGGCAAGCGTGAGGACGCCATCTCCCGGGGGAAGTCCGTCGATGGAGTACGAACCGTCTGAGTGAACGCGTGCGCGGTACTCGCTCGGAAAGGCGTCGAACATCGCCGTGACTTGCGTCCAGTCCGATTCGGACTCGATGGCGACATGTCCGAAGATCGTTCCGGGAACGAACTCGTCGACGGTCCAGTCGACGATCGCGTCGCCATTTCGCGTATCGACGACGAGGTAGGCCGCAGCGTCGACGTACGTGCGGTCGGTCCGTGGCACGACGGATGGTGTCCGAACGACGAGGAACTCGTCGGCAGGCAGGCCACGGATCTCCCACGCTCCCTCGGCGTCGGTCGATGCCGATCCCTTCGCTGCGAAATGAACGCGCGATTCGAATGCGAGGCCGGGCTGCAGGCGCCAGATTCCGAACTGGGCAAGGATCGGCTCACCGGACGACGTGTGTGCGGTTCCCGAGATCGACCGAACCCCGAGCCCCTTGTCGAACTCGAGCAGCAGATCGGGATCGGTTCCGTCGCAGGAGACCGAGAACTCGACGGGGTCAGGTCGGGCGACGTCGCGACCGTTCACGCGGGCGGGAATCAGCCACGCTTCGTAGTCCCCATACGCCAGAGGTTGTTCGAAGCGACCCCACTCATCGGTTCGGACGACATAGTTCGCGCCGATGGCTCGCCCCGTCTCGTCGCGTCGTGGGCGAAGGCTCAGGACGGCGTTTGAGAAGGGCGTCCCGTTGGCGTCGACGACGCGTGCGTGTGCGACGTACGAGGCTCCCAGGACGATCTCCGCCGGCGCGTTCGAAGAACCACCGACGGAGAACAGTCGAGTCTTGCCGAGGGTGTCTCCGCCGGACTGCCACCATGGCAAGGCGCGACCTGGAGGGAGCGAGCGAGCGTCGAGCTCAACGCGATAGGACACTCCTGGATCTGCAGGGAGCGCGAACGAACCGTCGACGTTGGTCACGCCGTCGGACGCGTCGCCCATCGTCGCGATGAGCTCGACTCCGACGCGCCCGATGCCGTTGCCGAAGCAATCGACGACACGCCCCTCGATCGCCGGTGCGGGGATCCAAGAGAGCGAGATCCAGTCGACTGTCTCGGTGATCGCAATCTCGGATGGAATGACCTCGAGGAAGCGTCCGTCGCACACCACGCGGACGTTCCAGCGGCCGTGAGTGAGTTCGGCCTCCCAAGCTTCGTCCATTCCAACGCGGGCGGAGCGTTCCTCCGTGTTTCGAGTGAAGTGGACGGAGGCGTGTTCGAGGTCGAGCGGCCAACCGCCAGAACTCGCGCGCTCGAGAACGCCCGAAATCCGAACGTTGTCTACGGACGCTGCGATCGCGGGTGCTCGGTCCGACTCTCTTGACCCCCCCGCTCCGGCTGCGATCGCTGGCGGGTCAGCGAAAGCCGTGCTCCCCAACCCCTCGAACTCCCGCTCCTCGACTCTGCGGTTGCCGCCGACTAGGAAGACGACGGCGACAACGACGGCGACGACGAGCGAGATCGCGAGAGCATGCTTCATCCAATGGAGCCAAGCGATTCTATGTGACCGCTTGCTCGGGGGTTCGCACAAGCCGCTCGTTCTCGTGGAGGATGGATTGCCGAATGCGCGCAGGGTGGGGATCGTCCCCCTAGCAGGCCGTGGCGAAACTCACGGCGTCCTCGGAGGGTGATCCAGCGCTCTTCGAGGATGGCGTGAGTTTCACCACGGGCTGCTAGATCCGCACCTGCAACGTGTACAGCCGGTGGTACCGCCCACCCAGCGCCATGAGCTCGTCGTGCTTCCCGCGCTCCACGATGCGTCCGCCCTCGAGCACGAGGATCAGCTCCGCGCGCTGGATGGTCGACAGCCGGTGCGCGTTGACGAACGTCGTGCGTCCCTCGAGCAAGGTCTCGAGGCTCTCCTGGATGAACGACTCGCTCTCCGTGTCGAGGCTCGATGTCGCTTCGTCGAGCAGGAGCACGCGCGGGTTGGCGAGGATCGCGCGCGCGATCGTGACGCGTTGGCGTTGGCCGCCGGAGAGTTTGACGCCGCGCTCGCCGATGATCGTGTCGAGGCCGTCGGGGAGGCGGTCGGTGAACTCGACGACGTGCGCGCGGCGCGCGGCTTCGTCGACGGCTGCGGGCGTGGCGTTCGGGTCGGCGAAGAGCAGGTTCTCGCGGATCGAGCCGTCGAACAGGAAGTCGTCTTGCAGGACGAGGCCGAGCTGGCTGCGATAGCTCGCGAGCTCGACCGTCGCGAGGTCGATGCCGTCCACCAGCACGCGCCCTTCGTTCGGCGACAGGAACGACACGGCCAGCGCGGCGAGCGTCGACTTGCCCGAGCCCGAGCTCCCGACGAGCGCGACCACCGTGCCCGGCGGCACCTCGAACGTGACGTCGTGCAGCACGGGCGTGTTCTCTTCGTAGGCGAAGCTCACGCCCTCGAACGCGACGCGCCCCTCGACGCGCGGCATCTTCGTCGTGCGCCGCGGGTCGTCGTCCTCCTGCGGCTGCGACAGGAGGTCCGCCGTGCGATCGAGCCCGGCGAAGGCCTCGGTCATCTGCGTCCCGATGTTGGCCATCTGCACGATCGGCCCGACGAGGAACGCGAGGAAGATCGTGAACGAGAACAGCTCACCGAGCGTCAGCTCGTCGACGAGGATGAGCCGCCCGCCGTAGCCGAGGATCGCGACGCTCGCCAGCCCCGCGAAGAACGTCCCGAGGCTCGTCACCGCCGCCGTCGACGTCAGCGTCGCCTTCACGTTCTCGAACAGCCGCATGACGCCGGCGTGAAACACCTCGCCCTCGCGCTCCAGCGCGTGGAAGCCCTTGATGATGCGAATCCCGCCGAGCGATTCCGTCAGCCGCCCGACGACGTCCGCGCGGATCTTGCCCCGCTCACGAAACGCCGGCCGCAGCTTCGAGAACGCGCGCGTCGACACGACGGCGAATAGAACGAGCGGAATGATCGCGAGCCCGGTCATCACCGCATCGATCTTGATGAGGAAGTAGAGCGCGACGACCGCGGTCAGCGTTCCCCCGACGAGCTGCACGAGCCCCGTGCCGACGAGGTTCCGCACCCCCTCGACGTCGTCCATGATGCGCGTGACGAACTCGCCCGTCTTCGTCTCGTCGAAACGCCGCACGGGCAACCGGAGCACGTGCCGCTGAACCTCGGCGCGCAACTCCGCGATCAAGCGCTGCGCCTCGACGCTGAGCAAGCGCGTGAGCGTGAACGACGTGAGCGCCTGCACCGACAGCGCGGCGAAGAGCCCCCCGAGGATCGGCCAGAACAGCTCACGCTTCCCCGCTCCGATGATGTCGTCGACGATGTACTTCGTGGACGCCGGCAAGACGAGCCCGCTCATCCGGTTGATGAGGATGAGCAGCAACCCGATCCCCACGAGCTTGCGCCGCGGCCAGATGATCGTGTGGAACGCGTGCTTGAGGCTCGAGGTGCTGAGGCGACGCGGCTTCTTGTCGGGGGGCGTGGGCATGCGGTGCGCCAGCCTAGACGAGCCGGTGTCAGGGAGCACGGCGGCTTCGTGCGAGAGTTCGGAGACACGTCTAGACTGGAGCGATGGGGGAAGAGCGCGGAGCGGAGGCGGCCGTGTCGGGAGTCGGAGTGCTGTCGGCGCGCGCAGACGGAACGAACGTCGGCGGCGCACTCTTCGCGCTTTCGATCCTGAGCGGTCTTCTGCTCGGCGTCGTGTTCGACGTCGTGCTTCACGTTTCGGTGCCTCCGACGAACGCTGCGTACGGCACGCTGCCGTTCTCGCATCCCTTGGAGGCGACCTTCGTCTGTTGGGTGGGCAGCGCTGGGGGGATCCTGGGCTTCCCGTTCGCGTGGGTCTTCCTGCGCCGCACGAGGCTCGGCCAAGCGTGGTGGCGGGTGATGCTGGCGGGCGCGGTCACGGTTGCCGTCGTGACGCCCTTGTGGGGGCCCTTCGCCGTGCCGGCCGCCTTCGTGACGATGGTGCTCGCGATGGCGTGGTGCAAGCGCCGGTATCCTCTCGAGCGCGAGTCCGATGCGACGGACGCGCACTCGACGCCTTCGCTCTCTTGACTCCGCGCCGAACGAGCACCGCATGCGCCTCTCGAGATTCCTCGCCCTCGCCCTCTCCCTGCTCGCGCTCACCGCGTGCGCCTCGCGACGAATCCCGATGAACGACCACGAGCTCGAGGACTTCGCGACGAGGTACACCGCCGCGTGGTGCAGCCAAGACGCCGCCAGCGTCGCGGCCTTCTTTGCGCCAAATGCCTCGCTCCAGATCAACGACGGCGAACCGTCGGTCGGCCGCGCCGCGATCACCGACGCCGCGCAAGCCTTCATGACTGCGTTCCCGGACATGGTCGTCGCGATGGACGCGCTCGAAGTCGCCGGAACGCAAGCGGTCTATCGCTGGACGCTCACCGGCACGAACACCGGGCCCGAAGGCACGGGGCGAGCGGTGCGGATCAGCGGGTACGAGGAGTGGAGCCTCGGCACGGACGGCAAGGTCGCGGCGTCGCTTGGCCACTTCGACGAGGCGGACTACGCGCGGCAGTTGAGCGGCGAGAGCCGCTGAAGCGCTCTGCGGGTTACGATCGTTCGGACATGCGCATGCGCCTCGTACTCCTCCTCGTCGCGGTCTTCGTCGCCGGTGCTTGTCACGAACGCACGTCATCTGACGCGGGTCGAGTTGGCGAACCTGCGCGGGGAATGCTGGGCGGCACGTACGTCGCACATCCGGGCGGCGTTCATGACGTCACGACCGTGCCGTTCGAGTACGGGAAGCGCTCGGATCGGTGGTTCGAACGGAAGGGTGCCGGGATCTGGGGCGGCTGCGCGCTCGGCAGCTACGGGGAAGAAGCGCGCGTTTGTCTCACGCATCGTGTGTGGACATCCGAGCGGCTCGGAGGATGGCTGACCCTTCCCGTCGGCTTCGGCACGGCGTCGGGAGGATGAGACGCTACCGCTCGCTCGCCATCGCCCAAACCGTCCCGCGCCGCGGTGACGTCGACGCGAACTTGGCCCAACACGTGCGCCTCGCGGAGCGCGCCGCACAGGAGGGCGCGCACCTCGTGCTCTTTCCGGAGCTGTCGCTGACGGGTTACGAGCTCGACCTCGCGCGCGAGCTCGCGTTCGACGAGCGCGACGGGCGTCTCGCGCCACTCACCGACCTCGCTGCGAGCCTCGACCTCACGCTCGTCGTCGGCGCGCCGGTGCGCCTAGGCGACGACCTCCACATCGGTTCGTTCGTTCTCGCCGCGAACCGCTCGATCGACCTCTACACCAAGCATCACCTCGGCGCCTTCCCGTCCGACGTGAACCCGGACGGCCCCGCACCGCCGGCGGAAGCGACCGTGTTCACACCCGGCGACCGCAACCCGCTGCTCACCCTTGGCGACGACCGCGCCGCGCTCGCGGTGTGCGCCGACGTGGGCCGCGCAGCGCACGCCGAAGCCGCCGCCGAGCGCGGCGCGACGACCTACCTCGCGAGCATGTTCTTCCCGCCGCGCTACCGCGCCGCCGAGCACGGCAACTTACGAACGATCGCCGAGCGCCACCGCATCACCGTCGCGGCAGCGAACTTCGGCGGCCCGACCGCGGGGCTAGCCGCCGCGGGGTGCAGCGCGGTCTGGTCAGACACTGGAACCTTGCTCGTGCAGCTCGAGGGAATCGGCGCCGGCTTGGTCGTCGCGCTCGAACACGAAACGGGATGGACGACGAAGGTCACCGGGCACCTCGCCGAATAGTCGTTGCCGTGCAAGCGCGGGGGCGACCCATGCCGTCCCCACATCCTGACGCGATCCCCCGACCTCGGTAGCCCGAGACGCCGGCTCGCAGCAGCGTCAAGCGGAGAGAACAGAAAAGTCGGCGACCGCGGCGACTCTCACCCGTCCTTCCATGTTTAGCGCGCGCTGGGCACGGACGGAGGCGGAGATGTACCTGATGTACGTCGACGAGAGTGGAGATCCTGGAGTCGTCAACTCGCCGACGGACTACTTCGTCTTGACCGGATTGGTCGTTCACGAGAGTCGGTGGGGTGATTGTCTCTCGGACTTGGTGTCGTTCCGCCGGAGACTTCGTACGAGCTTCGGTCTGCTCATGCGCGAGGAGATGCATGCGTCGCACTTCATCAACAAGCCCGGCGACTTGGTCCGAATCGCGAGGAACAACCGGCTGTCGATGCTCCGCTTCTTCGCGGACGAGTTGTCAGGAATGGGAGATCTCCGTTTCCTCAGCGTCGTCGTGAACAAGCGGACCAAACAGGCGGGCTACCCCGTGTTCGAGGTCGCATGGCGCGCGTTGGTTCAGCGGTTCGAGAACACGATGCGCCACCGGAACTTCCCCGGATCCGCGAACGCGAAGGATTGGGGCATGGTGCTTCCAGACGAAACCGACGTGAAGAAGCTGACGAGCCTCACCCGTCGGATGCGCAGGCACAACCCCGTCCCCAACCAACGAGGTCGCGGTTCCGGCTATCGAAACCTGACCATCGCTCATCTCGTGGAGGACCCGTTCTTCAAGCGATCGGATCACTCGTACTTCATTCAGGCGTGCGACTTGGCCGCGTACCTGCTGTACCAAGAGCTGTGCCCGTCGACCTACATGAAGCGAAAGGGCGGGCACCGGTACTTTCGACGACTCGATCCGGTGCTCTGCCGACACGCGTCGTCCAACGACCCGCGCGGAATCGTGCGCCTATGAAAAGGGACCTCCGAAGAGGCCCCGGGCGGATCCTACTGCCCGGTCGTGCCGGGGTTCAGATCCACGCTGATCATGGTGGATAGGTTCGTGTGCCGCAACGACCAAAACGGGGTTGACCCGAGCCTCGTGCAGACCACGCCGATGCGGAGGATTGCCCTCGGCGCGCCGGCCTACGAATCGCCGTCGTTCGCAACGAGCGCCAGCACCGCTGCCGGCGTCAGCGCACTCGCCTCAGCCAACAACCCGTCGAGCGTGCTCTGCGGAATCGACGCCTGCAGCGCCTCGATGCGCTGCACCACACCCGGGTCCATCGGATGCGCGATCACGACGCCCGCGCGGTCGGACTGCGCCTGCGCCGCGGCGGCGATCGCGACCGCGCGCTCCGTGCGCCCCTCCGCTGCGTCCACCGCCGCGAGTCCGAGCAGCGCGAGCCCCGTGCCGCGCGGGCTGCCGACTTCCTCGTTCATCAGCACGCCGCGGCGGAAGGCTTTGCGGGCGGCGGGGATGTTCTCGCCGGCGAGGGCGGTCCAGCCGGTTTCGCAGTGGACGCGCGCGATCTCGGGGCGGTCGCCGACGGTTTCGAACGCGGTGAGCGCGTCGGCGTAGAGCTCGAGCGCGCGCTCGTGGTCGCCCTTGGCGAAGGTCATCTGGGCGAGGAAGCTCTTCGCGATGCCGCCGCCCTCGTTGTCGGCGATGCGTTCGTGGATCGCGAGCGCGTCGCGGACGAGCGCCATGCCCGCGTCCAGCTCGCCCGTGACGAAGAGCCGCATGCCCTGGATCGTCTTCGAGATCGCTTGCATGAAGTCGCTCACGCCGTTCGCGCTCTTCGCGATGGCTTCGTCGAGCGCGGCGCGTGACGCGTCCATGCGGCCGAGCGACAGGCCGCAGTAGCCCATGCCCATCGCGCCCTCGGCCGCGAGCGCGTCGTCGCCGATCGCGGCGCCGTCCGCGTGCCCGGCGGTCCACTCGTCGAGGCTGCGCTCCCACTCGCCCGTCGTGGTCGAGATCATCCCCGCCGTCAGCCACGCGCGTGCGCGCCCGCGGCTCGGCGGGCGCTCGGCCGCCAGGTCGAGCAGCGGCCGCAGCAGCGTGCGACCGGTGAAGTGCAGGCCGCGGATGTGCCAGTACCAGTCGAGGTTGCCGGCGAGGAGCGGGGCGTTCTCGAGCGCGGCTTCGTCGCCCGTGCGCGCGACCGCGGAGAGCCACTCGATCGCCGTCAGCGTGTTCGCGTTGTCCGCGAGCGCGCGCCGCACCGCGTCGCGCTGGCCGGTGCCGAAGATGCCCCGCTCGATGCCGGCGGAGAACGCGAGGAAGTGCGCCGCGTGCGCGTTGCGCACCGCTTCGACCTCGCCGCCGGCGTGCAGCTGCTCGGCCGCGAACGCGCGCACCGTTTCGAGCAGCGTGTAGCGCTCACCGCGGCCGACGACGCGCACGAGGCCCTTCTCGACCAGCGAGTCGAGCTCGTCGAGCGCGCGGA
The DNA here is from genome assembly GCA_029259605.1 of Planctomycetota bacterium. Classification (GTDB taxonomy): domain Bacteria; phylum Planctomycetota; class UBA1135; order UBA1135; genus OFTM281. The sequence goes on from JAJDEV010000001.1 coordinate 47,890, forward strand.
AGCGCTCGGCGTCGTCGAAGCACACGCGCTCCAGCGCCTCGAGCGTCCAGCCCTCGTGGAACACCGAGCAGCGTCGCAAGGTGCGTTGCTCGTTCGCGTCCAGCAGCGAGTAACTCCAGCTGATCGTCGCGCGCAGCGTGCGCTGGCGGAGCGGCAGGTCGCGGTCGCCCGACGTGAGCAGGTCGAGCGCGTGGTCGAGGCGTTGGAGCAGCGCGGCGGGCTCGAGGATGCGAGCGCGCGCGGCGGCGAGTTCGAGCGCGAGCGGCAGGCCGTCGAGGCGGCGGCAGATCGCGGCGATGTCCTCGGCGGCGTCGAGCACCTGCTCGAGGTTGTCGAGCACCAAGAGAACGCGCGCGTCGCCGACGACCGTGGCGATCGCGTCGAGCGCCGTGCGGCCGTGGGCCTCGGTGATGTCGAGCGCGACGCCGACGGTGGGGAGCACGGCCGGCGCGGAGGTGACCGCGGCGAGCGAGACGAACGCGGCGCCGCCGGGGTAGCCCGGCGCGAGGCGCAGGAAGAGCTCGCTCGCGAAGCGCGTCTTGCCCGTGCCGCCGTAGGCCGCGCCGCGAACCTGAACACCTCGCGCCCGAGCCGCGTGTCCCGCGCCCGATACACCTCGCCCATCGCCCCGGCGCCGAGCGTCCCGAGGATCGAATAGAAACTGAGCGTCTGACCGGCGGCGAGGGGCATGGGGGGCGCGCGAGCGCTATCGCGTCTTGGCGCCGGGGGTGCCCGAATCGAGGCCGCCGCGCGGGTCGGCCACCCCGCCCGGCCGGCCCGCTCGCCACACCCCTGGCGTCCCCTCGCCGCCGATGGTATCTCGGATGCTCGGCGACCGTGCCAAGTTGAACGAGGGCGAACAATAGGAGGAGCGCTTGGCCGTCGACCCTGCGACGGAACGGCGCGTCCATCCGCGAGCGCGCTCGCTCGAACGACAACGCGAGCCACCCGACGGGTCGATCCAGACCGGCGACGCGTCGCGTTGCCGCTGACGGCCGGGGCGTTGATCTGCATGCGATGGGAGGAATCCGATGTCGACTCTGGATCAGGAGCCCGTGACGAAGGCGCGCGGCGACGTCTTGGACATACTGATGCTCGCGAGCATCGTCTATCTCGTGGGCGGTGCGATCTCGGGCACCGACGCACCCGCGCGAACGCTCGTCGAGGTCTTTCTCGCGCTGTCGTTCGCGCGCGCGGGCTTCTTCCGCAGGCACCTGTTCGGCATCGACCGAGCGGGACTTCCGCGCCCCGAGGATCTCGACTGCGCAGCGATGGAAACCGAGTCGTGCCGCGCGTCCTGCGAGGAACTGAAGAAGTCGCTGACGCACCTCGAGCACTCGGGTGCGCTGCGCAGTCGCAAGCGAAGCGTCTGGCGTTTCGTCGGCTACGGGTTCGGCCTCGGGGGGATCCTGCTCGCGCTCCTGACGTCCTCCGGCCTTCTCGCGGCCCTCGGCGTCGCGCTCTCGCTCCCCAGCGTCTTGGATTGGCTGAAGGACGACCCTGACGCGTGGGCCCATTGGCAGGGCCTCGCCGACGAGCTGCGTTGCCGGCTGCAAGCGTTCGCCGAAGAGTGCGTCGAACGGCGTCCCGCCGAAGCCTCCAGCGCCGCCGCGTCCCCGGAACTCACGCGGGGCGCGCGGCAACCGGAGCCAGAGTCGCCTCGATGAGTTCGAGGCCCGGTGCGACCAACTCCGATTCCTCCAACGCGTGGCCTTGGACGATGACGAGCGCGTTCTCGGGGACCTCGGGACGGAAGACGGTGACCTCCATGGCCAGGCGCATCGTCGCGTGCTCGCCCTTCATCACGACACCTTCGCCTTCGAAGCGCCCCCAGCTCTGCGTCGGACGTTGCTCGGTTCGGGTGAGCTGTTCTTCCTGACTGGCGAGGATCTCGCGGTATCCGTCCTCCCCGACGAGCGGGACGAGGAGCGTGATCCCCGAGCCGATGCCTTCCACCGAGAGTCCGGGTGCGGGCCACTCTTCTCCGTTCAGGTCCGTCGTCTTCCAGTTCGCGGGGTAGCGGAAGACGTAGCCGTTCCATTCGCGCTCGAGCGGCGTGGCGACGTCGGCGCGCTGTTCGCGCTCCACGTCGATCACCAGACCGCGCGCGACACCCGTGCGGATGCCCTGGGAACGAAGGTGCTCGACGCACTCCTGCAGGCTCGCGCCCTCGGCCCGCATGGTGCGAACCGTCGCGATCAGCTCGAGGCGCTCATGAGCAGGAGGAAGAGCCCGCACGTCGCGCGCGGACGAGGCCTTGCGCCACAGGTGTCCGACCCACGCGGCACAGGAGAACAGCAGGAAGAACCCGCCGATCTTGACGAGGACTTCCGCCACGTCATGCCTTGCGAGCGAGGTCGGGGACGTGGCTCTCGACGATCGAGAGGACGAAGGTGTTCTTCTGGATCGCGGCGGGGACCTTCAGGACTCCGCCGTTCGCGTCGGCGATCTCGATGAACGTGTCGAACTTGAGCGAGGGCTTGGCCGACGCCTCGCGCACGTCCTTCCAGCGGATCTCGAGATCGCCGGAGCGAATGCCCTCTTCATCGAGTTCGACCGAGAAGTTGAACCACTTGGCGATCTTGACGCAGCCGTGAATGGTCCACGCGACCAGCATGAGTAGGCCGAACGGTCCCCACGCCGGATGCAACTCGAGCGAGGAGGTTTGGAGCATCCACGCCATGAGGATCAGCAGCGTGATCGGAGCGGCGATCTGAATGATCAGGTAGAAGCGCATGAACCCGGAGATCGCGAAGGTGTCGGCTTTCTTGGTCATTCGGCCCGCCCTTGGTGGGAGTCGTTCGTGGCGACTGAGAGATGTGTGGCGACGCTGGCTGCTGCCAGTCGACTTTCCCGTTCAGCCTACAAACGGCGAGCACGCATGTCGTTTCCGGTGTTGGCCTTCGGATGCGAACGAGCGACGGGCGCCTCGCTCGCACGGAAGGCATTGAACGCCGCGTTCCACTGTTGTGCGCGGAACAGGACGTCGTTGCCGTCCGGCGCGAAGCGGATCGAGTCGACGACGCCGCCCACGTGCAGCAGGTTCGTCACGCGCGTCGCCGGAAGCGACCCATCGATCGGGATCGAGTACAGGTCGTGGTTCGGCGTGTCCTTCACGTCGACGTAGAGCAGGAATGCGCCGTCCGGACTGATGGCGCGGCTTCGGAAGTCCCCGGTGCTCACCACGAACGGGGACGCGCTGCCGTCGACGGGGACGGTCTTCAGCGCGGCGGGGACCGGCGCGACGAACGGATCGGCGTCGGCGGTGTAGACGGCGGTGCGGCTGTCCGGGCTGCACGTGAAGTGGATTTGGTAGAGCGCGTGGGGCGCGACGAGCGTGTCGAGTCGGATCGCGTTCGCGAAGCCGAGCTCGGCGCGGTTGCTCATCAGGTGGCGCGCGACGGATTGGACGGCGTCCCTTTCCTCCCAAACGACTCGCTCGCCGTTCGGGGTGAACTCGACCTGGCCGATGTCGCGCAGCACGGCCGACGTGCGGTGCGCGAACGCCCCGTCGATCGCGCGCGACCAGAGCTGGCGGTCGAAGCCCGTGAGGTACTCGTACACGACGTAGTCGCCCGTGGGGCTGACGACGAAGCGGTTGACCGACCCCTGGCTCAACAGATGATTGAAGCGCGTCGGCGCCGCGCTGCCGTCGGTGGGCGCGAGCATGAGCGCGCGTCGACCCGCGACCAGTTCTTCGGCGAGGTAGAGCACGTTCGCGCCGTCGCGTGTGAACGCGAAGCTCGAAACCGCGGGGCGCACCAAGCCGTTGGGCGGCGCCAGCGGACCGTTCACCTGGAACGGCGGCGAGCTTCCGTCGATCGGCACGAGGTAGAGGTACCGGTCGCCCGTCGCCGGATCGGCGCCGATGTACGCGACCTTGTCGCTCGAAGGCGAGACGGCGATCGAGCTCGGCGGCGCGGCGCCGTCGCTGAGCAGGATGGGCGGCGTGCGTCCGTCCGGGCGAACGGCGTAGATCGCGTTCGCGAACGTGTCGAACACGACCCACGCACCGTCTCGGCTCAGCTGCCATTCCAAACGCACGAAGTCGGGACCGACGAGCGGAGGGTTGAGCTTCGTCGCCGCGTACCCGCCGTCGGACTCGGAGAGCGGCGCGCTGTACAGCTCGTACGTTCCGAACGAGAACGGCCCGGGCGTGTAGGTCGCCATGAAGACGACGCGCGAGCCGTCGGGCGTGAGCTCGAAGCGCGTGACGAGCCCGGAGCTGACGCCCTCGGGCGTGAGCGCGATCGGCGCATCGAACGACGCGACGAAGAGCTCGTGCTTGGCCTTCGCGCCGAACGGCGAGGTGCGCGCGCTGTAGACCAGCCGCTCGCCGTCGGGCGTGAGCTGGAACGCGAGCACGCTCCGGTCCCACGTCGAGTTGACCTGCTCGGGCGCCGCGTAGCGCTGCGCATCCGCGACCGGAGCGAGCAGCGGAAGCGCGAGCAGGAGCGTCGAGCCGCGTACGACCGCCCGGGCGACGCGCGTCAAGAGCTGGCGTTGCCGACCCCGACTCGGATCGAAGCGCGCGTGGGCCGTGCTGTTCATGGAAGCGACTCCAGGGCGAGGAGGAACGGCGACGAGCTGGACCGAACGAGTCTACCAACGCGTTCGAATCGTGCCGCGGACGCCCCCTTGCAACACGACGCTCTCCGTCACCACCAGGCCACGTTGCCGTGCGCGCCGGAAACGCGACCGACGTTCGAGACGCGGCTCTTCGTATCGAGCGGTTGTTGAACGAGCTGCTCGCCAGGTTGAAGCGCCGAACCTCTGGCGCGTGAGCTCGAGCGGAGTCTCTTGCCTCGTTCGATGGCGAAAAGCCCGGATCCGCGGGCGCGTGATGTCCGATCGACTACGGTGTCCGCATGTCGAACACGCGTCCGCAAGGCTGGTTCCTGACCGGTCTGCTTCTGACGACGCTGGCGACGCTGGCGCTCGAGATCCTGGGGACGCGGCTGCTCTCCGTCACCGCGTGGTACCACTTCTCGTTCTTCGCCGTCTCGGTGGCGATGTTCGGCATGACCGCCGGTGCGGTGCGTGTGTATCTGGGCGGCGCGGAGTTCGAGGGGGACGCCGCGTTGCGTCAGCTCGCGCGGTACGGGACGTTGCTCGCGGTGGCGATCGTGCTGTCGCACTTCATGAGCCTCGTGATCCGCATTCCGATTCACTTGAGCACGATGACGGTCGCCGCGCTCATCGCCACGACGCTGGTGCTCGCGATCCCGTTCTATCTCTCGGGTGTGATCGTCGCCGTGGCGCTGACGCGCGTCCCCGGGCGCATCGGAACGATCTACGCGGTCGACCTCGGCGGAGCGGCGCTCGGGTGCTTGCTCGTGCTCCCGCTGCTCCAGTACGCGAACATCAGCTCGGCGGCGTTCGTTTGCGGCGGCCTGGCCGCGCTCGGTGCGTTCTGCTTTCGCCGCCACGCGAAGTGCGGAGGCGGTTTGAGCGACCTGCTCATCTGCGCGGGACTGGTCGTCGCGGCCGTCGCGAACGCGACGACGCAGCCGGCGGTGCGCGTGCTCTACTCGAAGGGCCAGGTGCTCGACGAGTCCGCCGTCTTCGGCGAGTACTGGAGCATCCACGGCCGGGTCATCGCGAACCACCCGATCGACGCGTCTCCGTTCTACTACGGACCGGGCAAGGGCGCGCCGCAGGACCGCCGTCCACTCGCCGCGCTCTCCATCGACGGCGGTGCGGCGACCGCGATCATCGAGTTCGACGGGCGGCCGGAATCGCTGGATTGGATCGGCTTCGACGTCACGTCGCTGCCGTACCACCTGCGGCCGGGTGGCGCGGCCGGGATCATCGGTGTTGGCGGAGGGCGCGACGTGCTCTCGGCGATCTGGGCGAGGAGCACGTCGATCACGGGGATCGAGGTGAACCGCGCGCTGATCGACTTGCTCGAGGGACCGTTCCGCGAGCTCGGCAACCTGGCCGGGCGGCCCGAGCTGACGCTCGTTCATGACGAGGCGCGCTCCTATCTCACGCGAACGAGCGAGCGCTTCGACGTTCTGCAGATGTCGCTCATCGACACGTGGGCGGCGACCGGCGCAGGGGCGTTCACGCTCACCGAGAACGGTCTGTACACGCTAGAGGCGTGGAAGGTCTTCCTCGGCACGCTGCAGCCGGGGGGCATCTTCAGCGTGTCGCGCTGGTATTCGCCCGATTCGCCGTTCGAGACGGCGCGCCTCGTCTCGCTCGCGACGTCGAGTTTGATCGAGCGCGGGGTCGCGGATCCGTCGCGCCACCTCGCGCTCATCGGACGCGGCAGGATCGCGACGCTGCTGACGTCGGTCGATCCGTTCACGGACGCCGACCTGGCCGAACTCGACGCGCTGATCGAGACGATGCGCTTTCGCCCGATCGTCGTCCCCGGTCATCCGCCGGCGGACGAGCTCCTCGGCGCGATCGCGAGCAGTCGCACGCACGAGGAGTTGACCGCGCGCGTCGCCGACGAAGCGTACGACTACTTGCCGAGCACGGACGAGCGGCCGTTCTTCTTCAACCTGCTCAAGCCGGGCGCGCTCGCGCAGAGCTTCTCCGAGTTCGAGACGGACGGCGTGCTCGCGGGCAACTTCCTCGCGACCGCGACGCTCGCGATCCTGCTCGGCATCGTCCTCGTGCTCGTCCTGCTCACAGTGCTCGGACCGCTCGCCCGTTCGGGACTTCCGCGCCTGGACGCGGGCAGCTTCGCGATGTCGGTCACCTACTTCGCGGCGATCGGCGCCGGCTACATGTTCCTCCAGATGGGGCTCATCCAGCGCTTCTCGATCTATCTGGGGCATCCGGTCTATTCCGTCGCCGTCGTGCTGTTCTCGATGATCCTCCTCACGGGCGTCGGGAGTCTGCTGACGGATCGCATCGCGCCCGAGAAGCAAGCGGCTTGGGCGCGCGTGCTCGCGCTGTGCACCGCGGTCGCGTTGCTGGCCGTGTCCTTCGCGCTGCAACCGATGCTGGAGTCCACGATCGAGCGCAGCCTCCTCGTCCGATGCGCCGTCGCCCTGTTCGTCGTCGGACCGATCGCGCTCCTGCTCGGGACGTTCTTCCCGCTGGGCATGCATCTCGTCCGGCGCCTGTCCGACGACGCGCTGCCGTGGATGTGGGGAGTCAATGGCGCGGCCGGAGTGCTCGCGTCCGTCGCGGCGATCGCGATCTCGATGTGGTGGGGCATCTCGCGCAACCTGCACCTCGCGGCGCTCGCCTACGCGCTGCTCGTCGTCCCGATCGCGGTGCTCGCGTGGAAGGCGCGCGCGAACGCGACGGCGACGGAGGGCTGAACGGCGGGAGTCGATCAGTGTGCCGCGATGCGCGTACGCACTTGCTGCAGCACGTCCTCGATCGCCTTCGCCTGCGGCGCATCGTCGCCCATTCTTGTGCGCAGGATCCCGAGGCACTCGACCAGGAGCGGCTCGAGGGCGACGTAGCGCTCCGGCTCGTCGAGCGCGAACACGCACCGCGCGAGAGTCGCTTCGACCTGCGCGATGTTCATCTCGCTACTCCCCGCTGCGCGGTAGTGCCCGAGGGCATCGAGCAGAAAGTCGTGCGCGAGGCTGGAGTCGCCGCGCCGCAGCAAGACCTCGGCGTTCGATTGGTAGGCCCACGCGAAGTACGAGTGGTCGGGTGCAACCTGTTCCTCGTACAGGCGCAGCGCTTCCGAAGCGTGTTCGTCGGCGGCGTCGAGGCGATCGGGAAGCGCGAGGAACCAGAAGGCGAACGCGGCGTGCAGGTCCGCGCGCACGGCGGGGTCCGAGCGCGAGGAGATGCCGGCGGCTGCTGCGTCGAGCGCGTCGACAAGCAGCACGTTGTCGACGCCGACCGCTTGGTTCGGTCCGACGAGCGATCCGAGCAGGTACTCGTTCACCGCGGCGACCTTGTCCGCCTCCGCGCGCTTCTCGATCAGCGCCTGATTCGCGGCTCGCTCCATCGTGCGCGAGTGGCGCAACAGCTTGACGCTGACGATCAGGAAGACGACCAGCGCAACGAGCGTGAGTGACACGGCGATCGACGCGATGCGGTGGCGGCGAATCAGTACGCGCAGTGCGTAGCCGAGTCCGTCGCGACGCGCTTCGATCGCCTCCCCCGCGCGAACGTGCGCGAGGTCGAGCGCGAGCTCGTGGACGCTCTGGTAGCGGCGCGCCGGTTCCTTGGCGAGGCAGCGCAGGAGCACCGTTTCGATGTCGCGTGAGACGGCTGGGTTGTGGAGCGACGGGGGAGCCGGAGGCGTGTGTTCGATCGCGTGGATCGTGTCGGCCACGCTCGTGTCGACGTCGTAGGGGAAGCGCCCGGTCAACGCCTGATAGAGCAGCACGCCGAGCGCGTAGACGTCGGCGCGCGTGTCGACCTCGTTCGGATCACCGCGCAACTGCTCGGGACTCGACCACGGCAAGGAACCGATGAACTCGCCCGTGGCCGAGAGCTCGCGGCCCGGTTCGCCTGCGCCCGCGACCGGCTTCGCGAGTCCGAAGTCGAGCAGCCGCACGTGGCCCTTCGAGTCGACGCGGATGTTGCTTGGCTTGAGGTCGCGATGGATCACGCCGCGGCGATGCGCGTGTCCGAGCGCATCGCAGATCTCGAGGAAGAGCTCGATCACGGCATCGACGTCCAGCTCTTCGACGGCGTCGCCCAAGGACTGGCCGTCGACGAACTCCATCGCGAGGAACGGACGCTGGTCGTCGGCGGCGCCCCAATGGAAGAGCCGCACGATGTTCGGGTGCGCCAGGCGTGAGACGAGGTGAATTTCGCGCTCGAACCGGCGCTGCGTCGAGCGCGAAGAGAACGAGTCTTGATGGAAGACCTTCAGCGCGACTCGCTTCGCGTCCTTGATCCGCGTGGCGACGAAGACGTGCCCCTGACCTCCCCGCTGGAGCGGCACGAGATCCTCGTATCCGTCGACGCATGGAACGGAGCTGTCCGCCCGGTGCGAGGCGCGCAGGTGCTCGACGAGCGCGTCGGGCTGCTGGAACCAGGGCTTCGGTTCGGATTCGAGCACGTCGCTCAACCCTCCTGCGCGACGCTCGCGCCGACGAGCTCCTCGACGCGCCGCAGCACGCGCGTCTTCGCTTGATAAACAGAATCGATCGACATACCGAGCAGCTCCGCAGTCTCCGCGGCTTCGCGTCCCTCGAGCACGTACAACGAGAAGGCCGTGATCGTTCGCTCGGGAAACTCTCTTCCCAGGGTCGCGAGCGCGCGCCGCACGTGATGCTGGCGCCACGCCTGCTCCCACGGGTCGTCCGCGTCGGCAGCGGGATCGCCGACATCCTCTAGGGACGTCGACGGTTCGTCCTGACGACGACTTCGCGAAAGGCTGCGAATCGTCACGGTCTTGAGGTACGAGCGCAGGCGGCCCTTGTCCGGGTCGTAGCGAAACGCGGGCATCGCCTTCGTGAGCGAGAGCAGCACGTTCTGCAGCAGGTCGTCGCAATCGCTCGATTGCAGCCCACGCCTGCGACCGTAGTCGCGGATCAGCGGTCCGTAGCGATGCTCGAACTCGAGCCAAGCCTCGTGGTCGGGCCCGTTCCCGTGTTCGTCGCGCGACAGACGCGCGAGGAGTGAGGCGTGCGTGGAGGGGGCGTGCATGGTCCAGATATCCCGGCGCCGACGAGGATCTACCCGTTCACGCGCAGATTCGCCAGTTCGTCGTCAGGTGACACCGGTGCGCGCCCTACTGCCTGGCGGACACCGATTCCGCCCGCGACCGACGACCTTCTTCGAGGCTCCCCATGCACGCTCTCACGATCTCAGCACTCGCAACGCTCTCCTTGTTCTCGTTTCACCCGACGGCAGATGACGACGTTCGCGCCGTCGACGTGGGGAGTCGTGAGGTGAGCGGCAAGCGTCTCCGCCCGTTCGACGCGACGTGGACCAGCGCGAAGGCCGAGATCACCGAGGTCGCGACGATCGAGAAGCGTGATGGCCGGAAGTGCTACGTGCGCGTGCAACACTGGCCCGCGCTGCAGGAAGGTGTGGTGAGCGTGCGTTCCGAGCTCGTGCTCGACGCATCCACGCTCGAAACGGTCAGCTTTCAGACCGAGCTCGTGGGGCTCCCCGAGGGCGCTGGCGTTGGCGACACACCGGTCTTCCTGCGCTGGGAGTTCGATGGAGCGAACTACGCGTGCACGGTGCAGCGGGGCGTCGCGGGCGAGCGGGTGACGAATCGCTCCGCTTTGCCGGCTCCCATGTTCGAAGGCAGCGGACTCGGCCTCGCGCTCGCCGCGCTTCCGCTGAAGGACGGCTACGAGGCGCGCTTGCCCGTCGCGATGAACCTCGGTCTGACCGACGCCCTGACGCTCTACAACGTCCACGCGCGCGTCGTCGGAACGGAGACGTTCGAGTGGAAGGGGAAGGACGTCGAGGCGTGGGTGGTCGACGTCGACTGGGCGGATCCGGAAACGGGTGAGATCACCTCCGCGGGTGGCGCCGACGCGCCGGGCGGCGCGTACTTCGTTGCGGCCAAGCCGCCGAAGGGTTGTCCGCACGTTGTGAGCTATCGCAACGACAGCGTGAGGATCGAGCTGGCTTCCGAGGAGTGAGAAGCGGCGCGTGCGAGCGGGGAGTCCGCGACCCTACGCGTCCTCGTCGCTCGCGTCCGCGTTGCCCTCGGCGGCGTCGATCAAGGACTCGGCGAACTCGCCCGTGAACAAGTCGGCCTGCGCGTCGCCGTCGATGGCTTGGTCGATGATGCGCTGCTTCTTGAGCAGCGTTCCGATCATGCGCGCGTCGAGCGAGTCCTCGAGCACCAGGTGCTGGACGAGGACGCTGTCCTTCTGGCCGATGCGGTGCGTGCGGTCCTCGGCCTGGGTCATGTGCGCCGGGACCCAGTCGAGCTCGGCGAAGACGACGTGGGACGAGGCGGTCAGCGTCAACCCGAAGCCGGCGGCCGTGATCGAGCCGATGAAGAGCGCGCAGGTCGGGTCTTCCTGGAAGCGATCGACCGCGGCCTGGCGCGCGGCGACGTCGTCGCTGCCGGTGAGCGTGACGACCGCGTCGCCGAACGGCTCGGCGAGCTGGCGGATGACCTCGCGATGGTGCGCGAAGACGACGACCTTGGGCACGTCCTCGAGGACGCCCTTCAGGTGTTCGAGGATGAGCGGCACCTTCGCGAGCGCGGTGTCCTGGCGCAGCTTCGCCAGCTCGCCGAAGGCCGCGTTGATGCCGGCGCGGATCGCCGCGAGCTCGGCGTCGCTCTCGTCGCCCTTCCGGCGCTTCAGCGCGCGCAGCTCGCCGAGCCGGCGCTTGTGCTCCTCCCATGCCTCGGTCTCGACCGCGATCAGCTTCGAGATGTGGTCCGAGGCGAGTTCGATGACCTGGCGGCGCTTGGGCGGCAGATCGGGCAGCACTTCGGCCTTGGTGCGCCGGATCATGATCGTGCCGCGCAGCCGTTCGTGCAGCTCCTCCAGGTTGTCCGCGCCGACGAACTCCCAGCCGAAGTTGTTCTTGATCGGCATGCAGTAGCGCTTCGCGAACGTCCAGAAGTGACCGAACTCCGCTTCGTCGAGTGCGTTCAGAATCGGCCACAGCTCGATCGGCCGATTGAGGATCGGCGTGCCGGTGAGGAACAGCTTGCGCCGCGCCTCGATCGCGTAGAGCGCCTTCGAGCGCTTCGCGTCCTTGTTCTTGACGTAGTGGCACTCGTCGGCGACGAGCACGTCCCACGCCTTGCCGAGCTCCTTCTTCCACTTGCCGAGGATGTCGTAGTTGATGACGACGACGTCGGCGTCCGTGGGGAACGTCTTGCCGGCGATGCCGACCTCGCCGCGCGCGACGAGCCAGTGCTCGCACTCGCGCGCCCAGTTCAGCTTCAGGCTCGCCGGGCAAACGATGAGCACGCGCTTCGCGCTCTCGTCCGTGTTGATGATGCCGAGCGCCTCGATCGTCTTGCCGAGCCCCATCTCGTCGGCGAGCAGCGTGTTCGGCCGGCTGAGCCCGTAGGCGATCGCCGCGCGCTGGTAGGGCAGGTACTCGAAGCCCTCCGGGCTCGGCGCGTCGATCTTCGCGTCGCGCGCGCGGCTGGCGACCAGCGCCTGCATGCGCTGCAGCTTCTTGACCTTGAGCGCGCGCGCCTTCTTCTTCTGTTCCTCGTCCCGCTGCGCGCCGGCGTCGCCCGACTCGTTCATGATGCGGACGTGCAGCGCGGGCTCCGCGTACTCGACGAGCTCGAGCGCGTGCAGGACGTCGCGCGTCCACCACACGGCGCCGAGGTCGTTGTCGCACAGCTCACACGCCGAACGCCGACAGCGCGCGGGGTGCCAGCGCAGCCCCGCGTTCTTGGGGATCGAGCGGTCGGCGTAGTCGCTCGTGAGAACGAAGAGCCCGTCGATCGGTTCGGTGAGGGTCGGGCTAGCCAAACGCGTGCGGGGTCGGGTCGGGGGGGCGCGGCGGCTCCCCGGTGCGCTTCGTTGTGCCGTATCGCGCGACCGCGTGCAATCAGCTCGGGTCGGGGAGCACCGCGATGGCCTCGGCCTCGATGCCGACGCCGAGCGCGAGCTCGCGGCAGGGGATGACCGCGCGCGCGGGCCTGTGGTCGCCGAAAAACTCGGCGAACGCGGCGTTCACCTCGCCCCACTTCGACCCGTCGGGGATGTAGATCGTCAGCTTGACGATGTGTTCGCGAGCGCCGCCCGCCGCGCGCACGACGGCGGCGACGTTCTCGAGCGTCTGCCGCGTCTGCTCTCCCATGCTGCCGAGCAGCGGCTCGCCGGTGGCCGGGTCGATCGGCAATTGGCCGGAGACGAACACCATGTTCCCGGCGACGACGCCCTGGCTGTAGTGTCCCGCGGGCTGCGGAGCTTCGGGCGTCGACACGGGGCACTGCGGTTGCGCTTGCTTCATGCGAATCAGGATACGCGCGAGGCGAGCGCGGCGTACCGGTTCGCAAACGTGGAGCGTCTGCATACTGTCAGGCGTCCGCGCGCACGGGACTTCCGCGCTCGGACGGGTACACTCGCGCGCCCGGTGTGGCGGTTCACACCGAGTCATTCCTCCCGCAGGAGTTCCGATGAACGTGTTGTCCGAACCCGCCGTCGAAGCGGAGATCGAGCGCGCCGAAGCCGCGCTCGACGCGCGCGATGCGCGCTACCGTCAGCTGTGGAATCAAATCCGCGTGCGCCCGGCGCAGTGGGATCAAACGCAATACCCGCGCGTCGGACCGGCGTGGGTCGTGGGCCTGATGGACGGGCGCTGTCTGTACTTCAACGCGGTGGAAGGCGGCTGGGGTTGGGGGCGCTTCAAGGAGTTCGGCGAGATCACCGAGTTCCACACCCAGAAGGACGCGCTCGCGGACGTCATCGCGCGCGCGGCGGACGCGCTCGCGGAGAGCTGAGCGCGTGCGTCTCGAGTCCGAGCGCCTGAATCTGCGGACCTGGTCGAACGACGACTTCGACCGCTTCGCTGCGTTCTACGCCGACGAGCGATACGCGGAGTTCGTCGGCGGCGCGTGCGACCGCGGCGATGCTTGGCGCCGCTTCGCCGGCATCGTCGGACACTGGCAGCTGCGCGGCTACGGCTTCTGGGCGCTCGAGGAGAAGTCGAGCGGCGACGTCGTCGGCGGGTGCGGCCTCTGGTTCCCCGAGGGCTGGCCCGAGCTCGAGGTCGGCTACTGGTTGCATCCGGAAGCGCACGGCAAGGGCTACGCGACCGAGGCGGCGGCGCGCGCGAAGCGCTACGCGTTCGAGGAGCTCGGCGCGGCCACGCTCGTCAGCTACATCGACGAGCAGAACGCACCGTCGATCGCCGTCGCCGAGCGCCTCGGCGCGACGTACGACGGGACGATCGAGCTCGCCAAGTTCGGCCCACACCGGGTCTACCGGCACCCGCGTCCCTGATCGCCGGGGCTCCCGCCCGATCGAATTTGGGTCTTCGTGCAACGCGCGAGCTCCCCGTGCGGAGTCTCGTCGGAGCACGTCCCCCGATTCGGAGCCCTTCCTCATGCTGGTGATCTCGAACACTCGTTGGCTGGTCCGTTCCGCCGTTTCGCTCGCCCTCGTTCTGGCCTCGGCTACCTCGAACGCCCAGTCCGCGCTCGAGGTCGAGATCGCGATCGGAGAGCAGAAGATCAGCTCGACGTCCGGCGGGTTCGCCGGGCCGTTCGTGTCGGTCTCGAGCCTCAGGCCGCCCGAGTTCGGAGAGTCGCTCGCTGCGCTCGGCGACCTCGACGGAGACGGCGTCCCTGACCTCGCGGTCGGCGCGGCTGGCGACGACGATGGGGGCCCGGATCGTGGTTCCGTGTGGATCCTGTTCCTCGAATCGAACGGTAGCGTGCGCGCCGAACAGAGGATCAGCTCGTCGAGCGGTGGACTGTCGTTCGCGATTCCGGATCGTGCGTACTTCGGGCACTCGGTCACGACGCTCGGCGATTGGAACGGCGACGGAACCACGGACCTCGTCGTCGCGGGCGACAACAAGGTCTGGATCCTCCTGCTGAACCCGGACGGAACGGTGGCCTCGGACCTTCGGGCCGTGCCTTCGATCACGGCCGTCGGAACGATCGAGGGAATCGGCGACCTCGACGGAGACGGGAGGTGCGAACTCGCGATTCAGAACCCGGGCGCATCGCCGCAGCTGAGCATCTCGTTCTTGAACGCCGACGGGACGGCGCGCGCGACCCAGCCGATCGGGAACGGCATCGGGGGCTTCGGGAACTCTCAGATTTGGTACTTCGGTTCGTCGATCGCCGCAATCGGCGACGCGAACGGCGACGGCGTTCCGGACATCGCGGTGGCGGACGACTTCACCGGCAAGGTGTTCACGCTCCTCCTGAACAGCGACGGAACCGTGCTGTCCGAGTTCGAGGTTCCGTTCGTGTCGCGCGGCGTTTGCCCCTCGCCGGGCTTCGGCCTCGCGGGAACGAGCGACCGGAACGGTGACGGGATCGACGACCTGCTCGCGACCGTGCTGCAGGGCGGCGGGCTCTTCTGTCCCGGCGAGCCCGAGGAAGTGCGGATCTTCCACATGCAGTCGGATGGCACGACGCGGCCGGGCCCGATCCTCGGCGAGGGCACCGGCGGTTTCGCCGGCGACCTCGACCGCGAGGATCTCTTCGGTGTCGGCCTCGCCACCATCGGCGACCTCGACGGCAACGGGGTCGACGACATCGCGATCGGTGCGCCGTTCGACGACGACGGCGGATCGCGCTTCGGTGCCGTTTGGACGGTGTCGCTCGAGTGCGCGCTGGCCGGCATCGCGACGCGCTCCGGCGCGAACCGAACCCTGATCCAAGGACTGTCGTTGCCCGTCCTGGGCGCGTCGTGGGAGATCGAGATCGACGCCCGTCCGCGCGTGGGGAAGACCGCTTTGTTGGGAGCCTTCGGGACCGCCGCGAACGGCCGCATGATCAAGACCGGGCAGCTGCTCGTCGATCCGTCGACGTTGGTCTTCCTGATGGTGGTTCCGCTCGGCGATGGCGCGACCGTTGTGACGATGCCGCCGATCCCGAACGACACCGCGCTGTGCGGATTCCTCGCGACGTTCCAGGCGCTCGTCGGCATCCGCGGCGAGCCCAACGAGCTCTCGAACGCGCTCGACGTCGCGCTCGGCTACTGACGCGTCGATCTCGGTGAAGCCTCATGAATAACCCGGGCTAGTAGGATCGTCGCCATGAAGCTCCTCGATCGACTGCCCGTGCTCGCGTTCGCCGTCGTCGCCCTTCCGCTCGGGGCCTACCTGCAGAGCGACGCCGACGCCGAGCGGGCCGAGGCCGTGCGCGCGAAGGCCGACGCCCCCGCGCTCGGCTTCATCGTCGTGCGTCCGGACGCGGAGGCGCGCATCGGTGTCGCGGGTGTGCGCGCGGCCGGCCACGAAGAGCGCGTGACGAAGGACGATCTGTGGCACCTCGGCTCGATCACCAAGTCGATCACCGCGACGCTCGCCGCGCGCCTGGTCGACGCCGAGGTCGTCAGCTGGGACGACTGCGTGGGGGATCGCCTGGCCGACGTCGCGCCGGACATGCGTGAGGAGTACGCCGGGGTGACGTTGCTCCACCTGCTCTCGCACCGCGCCGGTCTCCAACCGAACATCCCGATCGCGGAGTTCGGCGCGTTCGGACAGACGCCCGAGGATCCGATCGCCGATCGCGCGAAGTGGGTGCGCCTCGCGCTCGAACAGGAACCGGTCGGTCCGTTGGGCGCGCAGTACGTCTACTCGAACAACGGCTTCATCGTCGCCGGCGCGATGCTCGAGGCCGCAACCGGCGTCGCGTGGGAGGAGCTGGTGCGGAAGGAAGTGTTCGAGCCCCTCGGCCTCACGAGCGCCGGCTTCGGCGCACCGCAAGGCGCCGGCGACTTCGACCAACCACGCGGCCACAGGGAGTCCGAGGGCAGGGACCGCGCCGTCCCGCGCAATGCCGACAACCCGGCCGCGCTCGGCCCCGCCGGCCGCGCGCACATGTCGCTCGCCGACATCGCTCGCTATCTGAAGGCGCACGTCGAACGCGACGCCGACTTCCTGAAGCCCGAGACCTTCGAGGCCCTGCACTCGACCCACTTCCCCGGCAACTACGCCCTCGGCTGGGTCGCGACCTCCGACACGACGCGTTGGCACAACGGCTCGAACACGATGTGGTACGCCGAAGTCGCCTTCGACCGGGAGTCCGGCGTCGTCGCCGCCGTGTGCGCCAACGACGGCGCGGGCGTGCGGCAAACCGTCGCGACGTTCCTGGGCGAGCTGATGAAGGGCGAGGAGTAGGGAGCGGGGACTGCTAGCCCGGGTTCTTCATGAGGCTTTGCCGAGATCGACGCGGATGTGCGTCAGATCAGCGCTTCGCGACCGAAGCGCGTGCAGGCGACCTTGACGGGTCGTCGAACCCGGTGAGGGAGGGAAGTGCTGATATGGCGCGCAGCTGCGTCGATCTCGG
>JAJDEV010000002.1 GCA_029259605.1 Planctomycetota bacterium
GGGCGGTGGTGTCATTGGTGCCCTCGATGGGTGGTGTCCGGGGCGGCCGCTCCCCTCTACACCCGTTCTCGCTATCGCTACAAGCGACTCCGCCGTCAGCGGATCGTCTGCGTGAGCACGTTGCTCAGACGACCGACCGGCGGAATGCTCCCGCAGAAGCCCTGCACGTGGTAGGTCAACCCGACGAGCGAGGGATCTGGCGGCAGCGCCGAGCCCGGCGGCGCGAACCAGCTCTCGACCGACCGGGTGTGGCTCGCGAAGCACGCCAGCACGAGGGTTCCCTTCAAGTAGAGCGACCCCAGTCGGGTCGACTTGGGGACCAGCGTCTTCCCGAGCCGGAGCTCGAACCCGTAGAGACCGGGCGCGACGGCCGAGGTGCAGTCGATCGACACGTTGAACGTCTCGGTGGCGCTGCCGGCGACGGGCCCGAGGTACGGATCGCCGCCCGTATCCGTCAACACGGGATCGGTCGGGAGCTCGGGCGCACCGCGCCGGTTGCCGCCGATGAACCGGAGACCCGAGACGTGCGCCTGGTCCTCGTCGCACGGGGCGGTGCTCAGGACGTTGGCGACCGTGCAGCCGTCGAGGCGCAGGAACGAGAGCGAGGCGCCCCCGCAGTCGGTCGTTTCGTAAACGGAGTGGAGCGCGATGCTCGAGCTCAACGGCGTCACGATGCTGAGCACGTTCCCGTTGCTCGTCGCTTGGATCGGCGGAGCGTTCCGCAGCGCGTCCGCCAAGAGCAGCGCCACGAGACCGCCCGAGTCGCCGCCGAACACGATCAGGTCGGACGTGGAACCCCACGCGCCCGACGTCGCGTCGAACCAGGTCCCGCACGGCGTCGCGTACGCGCCGAGGTAGAGGCGCAGAGAACCCGCACTCTCGGCCGTTCCGTCGATGACGATGTCAGTCGTCGTCTGCTGCGCCGACGCGATGGCGGGGAGGAGGACGAGCAGCAGGCACGCGGTGGGGCGTGGGCGTCGCATCACGACGCAATGATGCCAAACGGACCCGGTTCCCGCAGCGGATCCGCATCCAGTGGAGAAACACGAGCGCCCGGCGGATGACTGCCCGCGCGCTGAGCGTCCATGCGAAGCGGACCAGGGCGCTCTTCGCTCGGCGCGGAGGAGGCGCGCGATGCGCGCGCTCAGCGCAGGTCGATCAACTGCACGACCCAGTCGCCCGTGTCCCCGTCGCCGTTCAGGTCGGTGTCCTCGACCGCGGCGCACGCGACCCACGATCCCGCACGGGGCATCGCGTAGAGACTGTTCTTGCCGAGCGTGTCCACGGTGAGGCCGATCCACCGCGCCGCTCCGCTCGAGGCATCGATCAGGTACACGAGGTCATCGTTCGTTTCGCCGTTCCCGTCGAGATCGGTGAAACCCTGCGCCGTCTCCGAGACGACGAGCAGCAGGCGGTCGCCGACCAGATGCTGGGGGCCGGAGAAGTTGTTCAGGCTGTGGGGTTGCGCGAGGCGCGGCTCGATCACGGTGCCCGTCGCCAGGTCGACGATGCGCGGCACGAGGTCGAACTCGTCGCGATCGTCGTTCAGGTCCGCGCCTTGGAACGTTTCGATCACTTGAACCACCAAGCGCGAGCCGCTCGCGATGGAGCTTCCGAAGACGCCTCCGTAGTAGACGTCCGTGACGCCGAGGTTGGTCAACGCACCCGACGCCGGGTCGTACAGGTGCAGGACTCCCCAGTCGAGGGCGTCGCCGTCTCCGTTCAGGTCGTGACCGCCTTGCTCGAGCTCGTTGACCTCGATCCCGAGGAAGCCCGATGAGAGGAATGTCGTGTACCCCGCGAGCCCCAGGTTCTCTATCCGATCGCGGCGCAGATCGATGAGGTGGAGCACGCCGTCCTCTCCGTCGCCGTCCCCATTGAGGTCCTGTCCCGCTTCGTCGAGACGGACGGCGAGGACGAGGAGCTCGGTCGACTCGTAAAAGCGCCCTGCCGAAAACGGGGTCAGGGCCAGTCCCCGGTTCGTCGTCCGCCCGCGGCGGAGATCGGTCGTGTGGAGCACTTGATCGAGCGCGTCACCGTCGCCGTTCAGGTCGCGACCGCCTTGGGCGGCCTCCGACACGGGGAACGCGAGCAAGCGCCCGTGGATGGATGCCGGTCCCATCGCGTCGCCCGCCGCGAATCCGAGGTTCGTGATCCTCCCGCTCGCGAGTTCGAGCGTGTGGTGCACGAAGTCGTCGGCGTCCCCGTCCTCGTTCCGATCGCGACCACCTTCCGCCGCCTCGCTGACGACGAACGCGACGGTGAACTCGTCGTAGCTGAACATCGATCGCAACAGGACCCAGGGATCGTCCTCCGTGTCGAGCGCCAGCGGAGCGCCGACGAACGCGCCGACGCGCGTGTCGTAGACGCGCAGGACGACGTCGACGCGGTCGCCGTCTTCGTTCAGGTCCGCCGATTGGGTCGACTCGAACGCGCGGAAGACGAAACGCGGCCCAGCCCACGCGGCGAGGAACAAGCCTTCGCCGGGCTGCGCCTCGCCGAACCCACCGACGCTCGGTCGAACCGCGGCTCCGAGATTGGTCACTGCGTACCGCTCTGAGCCTCGACCGCGCCCGAGTTCCAAGACGTGAACGACCCAGTCGTCCAGGTCCCCGTCCCCGTCCAGGTCCGCGCCCTGCGCCGCTTCGTCGACGAGGAACGCGACCCGTCCCCCCTCCGCGACGCACCACACGTCGACGCGAGCCACCGCCAAGCCGGTGTTGAAGCCCCGGTCATTCCTGCGGTCGTAGACGTACGCGACGAGATCGGTGGCATCACCGTCCCCGTTTCGATCGGTCGCACCCTGCTGTCCTTCGGACACGGGGAACACGAGCAGCTCCTCCGTCAAACGAATCGCCGACCGGCTCCCCGACGCGAGGCCCAGGTTGACGATCGGCACCTCCGTGGTGTTCTCTCGCTGCGCGGAAGGCAAGTCCACCAGCGCGAGAAGCGCTGCGAGCTGCGCAACGAAACAGGCCAGGGGCTGAGGCATTTGGGTCGACATGATTCAAGTAGGAGCGCCGCGGCGACGGGCAACACATTCTCCAGAACCCGTCCGGCGAGCCGAGTCAGCCCCTAGCAGGCCGTGGTGAAACTCACGCCATCCTCGAAAGGCGCTGAATTCGCTCTGATTGCGTTGCGCCTCCTCCGAGTATCCAGCGAATACGCGTCGTCGGCGCGCCTTGTCATCACGAACTCATCGCCCTTCGACGACGCCGTGAGTTTCGCTACGGCCTGCTAGCGCTGCTGCGCGAAGCGCAGCTCGTGGCAGCCCTGGGAATCGGCCCCGACGGTAGTCGCCTCCATGCTCGCAGACAGACACGTCCTGCGACCCCGCGGGCGTCGGTCAGAAGACTCCTGGGAGGATCCGCTTGGTCCTCCGCATGTATTCGAGGTACTCCTCCCCCAAGTGCTCGGTGAGAAGCTCCTCCTCCAGTCGGATGCGGTTGAGCACGATCGGGACGAGAAGCAGAGAGACGAGGAAAGCGCGCAAGCTCGAGACATGGAGGGGTAGTCCAACGATCAACGCGACGAACAGCCCCAGGTACATCGGGTTTCGCACGAAGCGGTAGATGCCGCGCGTGACCAGCGCGTGCCCCTCGTGGATCACGACCGTGCCCGAGTCGTTCTTGAACAGGGTGACTTGCCCCCAGCACATGACCGTGAGTCCCAACAGGAACAGGAACATCCCGGCCAGAGCACGCGCCGGCATCTCACCCATGACGCTGGGGTGGACGAGCATCCGCCCGAGCGTCGGCCACAACCCGCGGAGCCCGTCCAACTCGAGAAGGCTCAACTCGACGAGGAACACGATCATCCCCGGGAGCGCGAACTGGACGAGGTCCTTCTTCGCGGAGCTCCGTACGTTCCTCGGGAATCCGTGACGCTTCGGCTTCTCCATCGCGTGGCAACTCATACCGGATACCGGCTGCGAAGTGCCACGTTGCGATCCGGCTTCGGACGCCGCTGCTACCGCGGCACTGCCGAACAAGGCGGACGCCCTCGAACTCTTGCCGGAAATCCGGCCCCGCGAAGAGGCCGCGGGAATCGGCACTTCCTCTGCGGCCGCTTCGCGGACGCAGAGGAAGACGGATGCCCGACGCGTCACCATCTGCGCAAAGCGCAGGTGGTGGAGGCGGCGGGAATCGAACCCGCGTCCCGGAATCACCTGGCACCGAACGTCTACGCGTGTATTCCGTGGTCAGTTCTCGTTCGTCGAGTCGCGCACGGACACGCAACCTTGGAACCAGCTCCCCTGTTGTCTCGTCGGTCCGCCGGGGTGCGGAGCTCGCCGACCAGTCCGCTGTTTTCGTTCCCCACCGGCCGCGGACACTCCAGCGGGGAACGGCTACCTATTTAACTAGGCAGCGAGAGAATAGTTGTTGGCAAGTAAGTTGCCGTTTCCGAGAGGATGAGCGGGGTTACCTCGGAGCCCCCGACGCGCAGCCCTGTGCAGAACGAAACCGGTCGAAACCAGTGCGCCCCCTGAACTGAAGCGACCAACGTAGCACGCGACTAGCGGCGGCGCGACATGGCGCGGTCGATGTCCCGCTTTGCGCTGCGTTCCTTCTGGTGCTCGCGCTTGTCGTGCAGCTTCTTGCCCTGCACGAGCGCCATCTCGACCTTGACCAGGTGGCCCTTGAAGTAGATGCGGAGCGGCACGATCGTCACGCCCTTCTCGCGCGCCTTCTTGATCCAGCCGGTGAGCTCGCGCGAATGGGCGAGCAGTTTGCGCGGGCGCGCGGGCACGTGGTTGGCGCGGTTGCCGTGGCTGTACTCGGGGATGGTCGCGCCCATGAGCCACAGCTCGCCCTGCTTGATCAGGCCGTAGGACTCGCCGATCGACGCGTGGCCGGCGCGCAGGCTCTTGACCTCGGTGCCGACGAGCACCGCGCCGCACTCGAGCGTGTCGAGGATGTGGAAGCGGTGCCGCGCCTTGCGGTTCTGCGCGACGTTGCGCTCGGTCTGGTCGGTGCGGGCCATGGCGGAGGGTCAGGATAATCGACGCGCGGAGCGGGACGCGTCATTGACCACCCCGGAGTCGCGCCGTATTCTTCCGCGCCTTCCAGGGCCTGGGTGGCGGAATTGGTAGACGCGCATGGTTCAGGTCCATGTTCCCGCAAGGGAGTGGGGGTTCGACTCCCCCCTCAGGCACCACTTCCCTGGATGAGCGCTCGCGCAGGCGGCCTTAGCGGCCTTGCCCGCCCGGCGCGCGGTAGACGAGCACGGCTCGGCTGCCCATCTCGTCCGGGAGCTCGTGCTCGAGGATCGTGTCGAGCCGGAAGCCCAGGCGCTCGGCCTCGCGCTCGCCGGCGCGCACCTCGCGCGACCAGGACGGCCCCTTCATCATGACGAGGTCGTACATCGAGTGGCGCACCTTGCGCACCAGGCGCACGTTCTCGCGCACCGAGCTGATCGCGCGCATGATCACCACGTCGTAGCGGTTGCGCAGCAGGTGCTCCTCGGCGCGCACCCATTCGCAGCTCGCGTTCGGGATCTTCATCTGGTCGATGCACTCCTGCACGAAGACGGCCTTCTTCTGCGTGGAGTCGACCATGACGACGTGGGCGTTCTCTTCGGCGAGCGCGATCGGGACGCCCGGATAGCCGCCGCCCGTGCCGGCGTCGAGGACGGTCTTGCCGAGCAGCGGCAGGAGGCGCGTCGTGCGCCAGCAATCGAGGTAGTGCTTGGCCGCGATCTCCTTGGGCTCGACGATCTTCGTGACGTTCATCCGCTTGTTCGCCTGCTGCACGAGCAGCGCGTGCTCGGCGCAGCGGTCGAGGAAGTCGGGCGGCAGGTCCTCTTCCGTCTCGAAGGCCCAGTCGAGGGCGGTGCGGATCTGATCGAGGCTCGCGATCTTGTGCTTCGCGAAGAGGATCTCCTCGACCTCCTCTTCCGGTTCCTCGGGCCCGTCCTCGGGAGGCAGGTCGTCCTCGTCGATCGGAGCCGCGAAGTCCGCGTCGAGTTCGTCGTCGCCGTCGGTCGTGTCCGGCGCCTTTTTCTCGTCGTCGGGTTCGAGGTCGTCGTCGGGTCGCATCGGAGGCATCCGAGAAGTTTGGCAGGGCAGCACGGATTCGAACCGCGATCCTGCTGATTTGGAATCAGCCGCTCTAACCAATTCGAGCTACTGCCCTACCCGAGTTGGCGAGTGAGCGTACCCGGCGCCCGAATGCTCGGCAAGCGACCTCAGCACGCGAATGCGGCGCCTGTCGGAAACTTCCGCGGAGCCTCGGGACCCGGCGTCGGACTGGATCGTGGAGTGCGCGACCGGATCCGCGCGCCGGCAGAACGGGCGAAACGAGGCTTGAGGCGCGGCCTCCGAGCGACATAGGATCCGCGCCGCACGGGCCCCACGGCCTCGGGCGACCGCCGCGCATGCAAGAACGAACGGACACGACCTTCGACGACGACGACCACGACGACGAGGAAGAAGAGAACAACCTCGATCCCGAGGACGACGACTTCGAGGACGACCACGACGACGAGGAGTTCGAGGACGACGACGAGGAAGGCGACTACGGCGCGTCCGAAACGCACCGCGTCGTCCCCGCCACCGCCATCCGCCCCGGCGACGTGGATCCCGACGCCCTGCGCGTCCTCTCGCGGCTGCAGCGCAACGGCTTCGAGTCGTACCTCGTCGGCGGGTGTGTGCGCGACCTGCTGCTCGGCCGCAAGCCGAAGGACTTCGACGTGGCGACCGCCGCGCACCCGCGGCAGATCAAGCGCCTGTTCCGCAACGGCCGGATCATCGGGCGGCGCTTCCGTCTCGTGCACATCGTGTACGGCAGCCAGATCATCGAGACCGCGACCTTCCGGCGCGAACCGCCGCCGACAGACGGCGACGACGGCGACCTCTTGATCCGCGAGGACAACGTCTTCGGGACGGCCGAGGAAGACGCCCGCCGCCGCGACTTCACGATCAACGGGCTCTTCCTCGATCCGTCGGAGAACCGCATCCACGACTGGGTCGACGGACTCGACGACCTCGACGACGGCGTGCTGCGCACGATCGGCGACCCCGAGGTGCGCATCGCCGAGGACCCCGTCCGGATTCTCCGCGCGATCAAGTTCGCCACGCGCCTCGGCCTGCGCATCGAGGACGGGACGTGGCGTGCGATGACATCGCTCGCGGGCGAGCTGCGGCGTTCGGCTCCGCCGCGCGTGCTCGAGGAGATCCTGCGCCTCATGCGTTCCGGCACCGCGCTCGGCGCGTTTCGGATGATGCGCGCGTGCGGTGCGCTGCAGGCGCTGTTGCCGAGCGTCGATCGCTACCTCGGCAAGAAGGACGATCCCGATCCGGTCGTCCACGACCGCGCGGACTCGTACTGGCGTTTGCTCGAAGCGCTCGACGCCGACGTGCACGCGGGGACCGAGCCGACGAACTCCGTCCTGCTCGCCGTGCTGTTCCTGCGCCTGATCGAACGCGAGGTCGAAGAGTCGGACGACGAACACCCCGACTGGGCCACGATCGCGTCGCGCGAGATCGATCCGATCGCGATCAGCGCGCGCCTCCCCCGCCGCGCGATGGAGCTCGCCAAGCGCATCATCGCGGCGCAGCATCGGTTCACCCAGCCGTCCAAGAAGAGTTTTCGCCCGCTGCTGTTCCTGCGCTCCAGCGAGTTCCCCGAGGCGCTGCATCTCTTCCGTTTGCGCTCGGCGGCCTGGGGGCAGGGGTGGGATTTGTACGAGGCCTGGGTGGCGCGCCATGCGCGCGCGCTCGAGGCGAGCCCCGAGGAGCTGGCCGAGGCGCGCGGATCCGGAACCCGGCGACGCGGACGGCGGCGTCGGCGCTCACGGCGCAAGCGCGGGACGGGCGACGCCCGGGCGTCCGGCGGCGGCGACGCGGCGGGCGATTGACGCGTTCCGGCGCCGCGCCGGGTAGGTTTGTCGGTCGGACGCTCTTCCGGGCGCATCGGCGGGAATCCTGACGCCGCCTCCCTCACGGCTGCTCGGGACAGACGGTTCGAAGGACCTCACGGTCCTTCGCGAGCCCGAACCCGCGACCGGTGCACCTGCGCGGGAGGAGTCGTCCACCGAGCCCCGCTCTCCCTCCGGCCTCGCCGGTGGAGATGCGGGTCGCTCGCTTCCGTCTACGCGCGCACCGATCGACCGCGCCGCTCGCCCGTGGCACGATAGAAGCGCGATGCGACGCTTCCGGTCGATGCTGAATCCGTGTGCGGTGCTCCTCGCGCTCGCTCCGTTCGCGCGTGCGCAGTCCGACGCCGACCTGCGCGCCGCGTGGGTCTCCATGGGCGACGACGCGAAGTTGGAGTTCGCCGAGTGGTTCCGCTTCGAGTGCGGTGAGCTCCCGACCGTGCGCGCGCGCACGATCGCCTTCGTGCTCGACTCGCTCGACGAGGACGTGGGCAGCTTCGAGGCGACGCGCCCGTCCGAGCCGTACGACCCCGCGCTGCACGCGCCCGCGCTCCCCATCGAACGCCACGAGGTCTCCCGGAATTCGCCGCGCTACGCCGCGGTCGCGCGCAAGCTCGCCGCGCCCGAAGTGCCGGGGCGCGTGCGCGCGTTGTGGACCTACGACTGGGGCCGCGGCGAGATCCGTCGCAGCGGTGAGCCCGGGACCGTGCTCGACGCGACGCGCGTGTTCGAGAACGCCGTGTCGGGCTATCCGCCGCAGCTCGACCTGGCGTGTGCGATCGCGTTGCAAACGCTCGACGACGGCTCGATGCGCCCCAGCCTGTCGGCCTTCTCGCACGTCTACACGGATCGCGAAGGCGGCGTGTACCCGGGCATCACGCTCTACGACGCGTGGAGTTCGGGGCAGACGATCGAGATGCCCGACGTCGACGCGCTCGGCATCGTCCACGACGTGCTCGAGGAGTGGGACCGTTGGATCTCGCCCGTTCCCACCGCGCAGCAGGTCGACCTCTACCGCACGATCGGCGACCTGTACCAGCCCGCGCGCCGGTATCGCGAGTTGCGCGAGGCGCTCGTCGACGTGCTCTTCCTCGGTGAACCGGTGATGACCGGTCCGTACTCGACCCTGCGCACGAACATGCACGCGCTCTGGGACGAGGCGGGCGGCGATCCGGCGCGGCTGGTCGACACGCTGCCCGCGGGCGAGGACACGCGCGGGTTCGTCGCCGAGGCGATGCAGCGCACGGCGCGCGGCACCGAGCTCTTCACGCGTGGGCACGAGCGCGAACGGCACCTCGTCAAGGACGCGGCCGCGTTCCGGCGCGTGCTCGTCGGCATCCTGCGCCAGATGGGCGCGCTCGAGTAACGCGGGTCAGCCGCCCTGGAGCGCGCGCTCCCACGCCGCGAGCTCCTCGGGCGAGTGCGCCGAGCGCGGCGGCGTGTCGTCGTCGCGCTGCTCGAGATAGCCCTCGGGCAACGTCACGTCCTGGGTGCGACTGCCCTTGCCGCGGTTCGCGCGCAGCGCGTTGTCGGGGAACGGCGTGTCGGGCGGGCAGCGCCGCAGCACGGCGAGCATGTCGTCGATCGTCGCGACGCGCACGAGCGCGGCGCGCGCGCTCGCCGAACCGGGGAAGCCGACGGTGTACCAGGTGCACCACTTGCGCATCTGCTTCATGCCGGTCGACTCGCCGAAGAAGTCGATCAGGCGCTCGGCGTGATCGATCATGATCTCGGTGATGCGCCCGAAGTTGGGCGGCGGCGCGGGTGTGCGTCCGTCGAACGCGTCGGACAGCTCGCGGAAGAGCCACGGACGGCCGAGGCAACCGCGCCCGACGATCACCCCCGCGCAACCGGTCTCACGCATCATCGAGAGCGCGTCCCAGCTCTCCCAAATGTCGCCGTTGCCGAGCACCGGGATCGACACCGCGTTCACGAGCTCCGTGATCGCCGAGCGATCGGCGCGCCCCGAGTAGAGCTGCGCCGCGGTGCGCGCGTGGAGGCCGATCGCCGCCGCGCCTTCGGCCTCGGCCACGCGCCCCGCGTCGAGGAACGTCAGCAGGTCGTCGGCGATGCCCTTGCGCACCTTGATCGTCACGGGCACGTCGCCCGCGGCGATCACGGCCGCGCGCACGAGGCGCGCGAGCAAGCGCGGCTTGACCGGGATCGCGCTGCCCCCGCCGTGGCGCGTGACCTTCGGAACGGGACAACCGAAGTTCAGATCGATGTGCTCGACACCGTCGGCGACGAGCGCGCGCGCCATCTCGCCGACGTCGAGCGGATCGCTGCCGTAGATCTGCACCGAGCGTGGCGACTCGCCTTCGTGTGAACTCGCGAGCAGCCGGGTGAGCTCGTGCCCGTTGAGGTAGCCGCGCGCCGTGATCATCTCCGACACGAAGAGCCCGGCGCCGAACTCGCGGCACAGGCTGCGGAACGGGTAGTTCGTCACCCCGGCCATCGGCGCGAGCACGACCGGCGGCCAGACCTCGAGCGGTCCGAGCGTCAGCGGCGCGAACTCGCCGGGGCGCGCGACGGCGCGATCGGCGGGCGTGGGGTCGGGTTGATCGTCGGTGAGCGGCACGGTGGAGCGGGGAAACGGGCGAACAGTCTAACCGCCGTCCTGCCCGTCCGACTCCGCCGGTTCCTGCGCGTCGCTCGGCTCGCCCGCGTCCACGCGGGCCGCGGCTTCCGCCGCAGCGTCGGCCGCCGCGGCGCGGCGCTCCTCGATCGCGCGTCGCTTCGACACCGGCAACGGGACGCCGGGCCCGCCGAATGCGTCGCTCTCGACCAGCTTGGTCTCGATCACGCGTTGGCCGATGAGCTCGAGTCCGATCTCGGGCGCGCCGACCTGGTCGAAGCGGAACGCGAGGCGTCCGACGTGCGTGCGCACCTGGTGCTGTCCGGCGCCGTCGAGCTCGAGCGCCCAATTCGCCATCTCCGGTTCGAGGCCCGAGTGCAGCGTCAGGATCGGGAAGCGATCGCGCACGTCCACCTGGCCGAGGACGAGCAACGTCGTGACGCTGCCCGCGTCGACGACGAACGGCCGCTCGGGTGCGCTCTCGGTCGCGAGCAACTCCTTGCCCGCGGTCCGGCGCATGCGCCAGCTGTTCGCGTACCAACCGCACTCCATGCGCAGCGCGACGTCGCCGCGCTTCAAGAGGATCTCGGCCGCCTGCAACTTGCCGTCGCGCAGCGTCTGCGAGATCAACATCTCGCGCGGGCCATCGACGTGCGGCGAGTAGCGCACCCGGCCCGCGAACGAGAGCGAACCGTCGACCAAGCGGGCGACGACGAAGCGCTCGGTGCGCATGCGCAGTCCGAACGACGTCGTGCGTGCGAGTCCGCTGAGCACCACCACGGCGTCCGCGGGAACGGACGGCGGCTGCACCTCTTCGACCGAGTTGAACGCCTCGCGCTTTTCGTCCTGCGTGGCAACGACCGTCGCGAGCAGGTCGTCGAGGTCCGCGCCCTCGAGCACGCGCCCGCGCACGACGATGCGGTCGATGTCGGTGAGCGCGCGTACGTCGACCGACGGGTCCGTGTTCGCGACGATCAAGCTCGCGACGGCGCCGCTCTGGATCGTTCCGTACTGGCCGTCGAGACCGAACGAGCGTGCCGCTTCGTACGTGGCCGCGCGCAGCACGTCGGCCGCCGGGATGCCGGCCGCTTGCCACAGCTCGAGCTCGCGGTGCAACGCGCGCCCGGGAAGCAGCCACGGTTGGGCCGCGCCGGACCCGGGGATCAAGCGCACGCCGACGTCGAAGAGCACCTTCAGCGCGGCGGCGCGCTTCTGGAGCATGCGCGTGCCGCGTTCCACCGCCTCGGCGTTCAGCGCGCGAGCGCGAACGTTGAGCTCGTTCTGCCACCAAACCGAGTAGTCGGGCGACAAGAGCGCGAGCACCGACGACACGTCTGGCCACGTGGCCTGGTCCTCGAGATGGACCGCGCTCGCGCGCATCATCGGCACGAGCGGCATGTCGGCGTCGACGAGCAGCTGTCCCGCGGAGCGGAATGCGCTCGGCTGCACGATCTCCCAACCGACGGTCGTCGGACGCAAGCCGTCGAGGAAGTGCAGG
This sequence comes from Planctomycetota bacterium, assembly GCA_029259605.1. Classification (GTDB taxonomy): domain Bacteria; phylum Planctomycetota; class UBA1135; order UBA1135; genus OFTM281. Next base: position 11,949 of record JAJDEV010000002.1, read on the forward strand.
CCGTCTTGCCCGGAGGCTGCGCACTGTTCGAGCGTCAGCGCGGGGAGCAGCGGCCCCCACACGTCGAGCGTCTGCTCGTGCGCGAACGCGACGATGCGCGCGTGAATGTCCGCCGGCAGGCCGGGCATGATCGAGAGGAAGTCGACGCCCTCGTCCACGAGGATCGGCACGAGCTCGTCGACCATCTCGGGGCTGCGCAGGATCACCGCGGAGCCGGACGACGGCGGGTCGCCGTCGAGCACCGCGCCGGCCGTGAGCAGGTGCGGACCGAGCGCACGCGCCCGCGCGCCCGGCGCCTTCGCGTGGGTCAGCGTGACGTGGTCGCCGCCCACGTCGCGCACCGCGCCGATGCCTGCGAGCGTGTAGAGCAAGTCGTGTTGCGTGTCGAAGTTCACGTACCCGTCGATCAACGCGGGCACCACGTGCTTGCCGGAGACGTCCACGCGCACGCACCCGGCGGGCAGCTCGAGATCCGTGCCGACCGCGACGACGACCTCGCCCTCGATGAGCACCGTGGCCACGCGCGGCGCCTCGCCCGGGAGCATCGTGTGGACCGTTCCACCGACGAGCGCGGTCGCGTCCTCGGCACCGCGCGCCGTGGCGGCGGGCTCCGGGGGCGCTGCGGAGGAGACGACGAGAGCGAGGCAGGCGAGGGGCGTGCGCAAGAGCATGGGAGCGGTTCGACGGGGAGAGCGAGCGACGTGGGCGGCGATCGTAGACGGAGCCCGGCGTGCGTCCATCGCGGATTCGCGCGCTTCGGCGCGTCGGGCGGCCCCCACCGCGAGCGAGCGAGTGGCGCGACGCGCTCGGACCGTCCCGGACCGGGGACGCACGAACCGATCAAATACGGGGCCATAGCCGGACTCGTCGTTGTCGTTCGGTGCTCGGCGGCGCATCCTTATGGCTCTTCTCTACACCCGCCCAACTCTATGACGACGCTCCCCCACCTCGCACGCTACGTCCGCGAAAGCCGCTGGTCCGATCTCGAAGACGCCTGGACCAGCTTGATCCTCGAAGACCCGGGGATCGAACCGGCGCTCGACGCCGTCGCCGCCGCGGGGTTGCGCAAGGAGATTCCGCGCTGCGTGTCGTTCGTTCGCGAGCAGGCCGAGGTGCTCCTGACCGCGGGTCGCGCCGACGAGGCCGCGCGCCTGCTCGGTCGGACCATGCTGCTCGGCGGTTCGCCGGGCGAGCTCGCCGCGCCGCTCGTTCAATGCGCGAAGGCCGCGTGGGAGAACGAAGACTTCTGGGAGCCGTTCGTCGAGCTCTCGGGATTGAGCGAAACCGCTCCGGACATGCGCGGTGCTTGGCGCGCTTTCGAGAAGCTGCTCTCGCTCGAGCCGGGGCGCATCATCTATCACGCGAAGGGCTGGGGTCTCGGCACCGTGATCTCGAAGGACATCGCCGAGCGCGAAGCCAAGATCGAGTTCGCGTCCGGTCGCTCGGACCGCTTCCCGTTCCGCACGACGATCGACATCTTCGAGTTCCTGGACGAGTCCGACCTGCGCTGTCTGGTCGTGTCGGATCCCGAGGAGTTGAAGCGGCGCCTCAAGAAGGAACCGCTCGAAGTGCTGCGCTGGATCGTCACGCGCAACGGCGGCAAGGTGAACCACGCCGGCATCAAGCTGGCGATGGGCACGATCGGTGTCGACGGCTCGCGCTTCACCGCGTGGTGGCGGCGCGCGAAGAAGGCCGCGGAAGCGAGCGAGTGGTTCGAGATCAGCGGACCGTCGACGCGCTCGCAAGTGCGCCTGCTTGACGTCGCGTCCGATCCGGCCGAGAGCATGCGCCGACAGCTCAAGCGCGCGAAGAGTCTCGGCGAAGCGCTCACCCGCGTGCGCGCGCTCGTCACCGGCGGCGCGGCTTCCGAGGAAGTCGTCAGTGCGGCGATCGAGACGGTCGAGGAGCTCGCGGACGAGATGGAGGACGAAGACCTTCCCCATCGTCTCGCCACGTGGCTCTTCCTGCGCGAGCAGCGCGGCGTGACGCCCGAGGTCCTGCGCGAGTCGTTCCAGGCCGCGGCCGACCTCGGCGCGGACGACGATCCGTCGCAACGTCCCGCGCTGTGGAGCCTCGTGCACATGGTGCCGGGTTCGCGTGACCAGGAGCGTTGCATCGAGCTCATGGCCGAGATCCTCGGCGACGAGTGGCTCGACCACGCGGCGCGGCACATGCACCACGCGGCGCCGGGAATGGCGCGCGGGCTCGTCGACATGCTCGCGCAAGCGGGCCGCACCGACGACCTGATCAAGCACTACAAGAGCCTGCTCGCGCGGCCGACGCGCAACCCGATCATGCTCGTGCGTCTGGCCGAGTACCTCGAGAACAGCGATCGCGTCTCCGACCTGCCGCCGGACCTGCGCCGCGCGCAGTGCATCCTGCAGCTCGCCTGTCACCTTTACCGCAGCTCGGCCGGCGACACGATTCTGACGCGCGCGCGCACGCGGCTCAGCGACGCGCTCACGTCCGGGGATCCGCCGCTCCTGCGGCGCTTGCTCGCGACCGCGGACGAGGATGGCATTCGCAACCTCGCGAAGATGATCGAGACCGGGGTCGACCGCGACATCGACCGGCTGTTCACGCGCATCGCGGTGGACCTCTCCCCGACCATCTTCCGCGGCGAAGACAAGCCCTTCTGGGAAGGCACCGGGATCTGGACCTCGCGCGCCGGCCTGGCGAAGCAGGAGGAAGAGCTCCGCATCCTGCGCGAGATCAAGATCCCCGAGAACGCGGAGGCGATCGGCAAGGCGGCCGCGTTCGGCGACCTGTCGGAGAACTCCGAGTGGGAGGCCGCGATCGAGGATCAACGCAACCTGACGCGGCGCGCGATGGAGCTCGAGAACGCGGTGCGCGACGCGCAGCTGCTCGAGAACGCCGCGCTCCCCGACAACACGGCGGCGCCGGGAACGCGGGTGCGGTATCGCGACCTGACGAACAGCACGGAGCAGACGGTCGAACTCGTCGGCCCGTGGGACGTGGAGCGCGATCCGCACGTGTCCTACCGCTCGCCGCTGGGACTGGGGTTGCTCGGCTCGCACCCCGGCGACAAGCGCCCGATCGAGCTGCCCGGCGGCAAGATCGAAGTCGAAGTGCTCGAGATCGACGCGCTGTAGTGCGCGTCGCGGGGTTTCGGCCCGTCCGCTGCCCGCGGGCACGCGGACGGGCCGTCCCGCAGGATTCAGCCCCCACGGCGTCAAGAAATCCGCTCACGGCCTTTGATCACAAGGTCATGATGTTATGCTTTTTGCCGTGACCGTCGATTCCACTCTGCCTGCGCGCTCTCCGGGGCTCGGGGGCGCCATGCGCCTCCTGTCCGACCCCACGCGGCTCCGCATCCTCGCCCTCCTCGAGCGTGAGGAGCTGGCGGTCGGTGAGCTGTCCCGGTCGCTCGATCTCACCCAGAGTCGCGTCTCGAACCACCTGCGGCTGCTCCGCGACGCGGGGCTCCTGCTCGAGCGCAAGGAGGGCACGAAGACCTTCCTGCGCCTCGATCGACCGCAGAACGGCGAGCGCAGCGGCGTCCCGGCCGCGCGTCTTTGGTCGGTTCTCCGCGAGGAGCTCGACGAGCTGCCCGAGCACGGCGCCGATCGCGTGCGCCTCGAGGGCGTCCTCGCCGCGCGCGAGTCCGACGGATCGTTCTTCGATCGACTCGCGGGCGAGTGGGACAAGTTCGCGGGCGCGTTCGAAACGGGTCGCGCCCGCGAGCGCGCCGCCGTCCACCTGCTGCCGCGTGAGTTCGTCGTCGCCGACCTGGGCTGCGGAACCGGCTACATGGGCGAGGCGCTGCTCGAAAACGTGTCGCGCTTGATCTCGGTCGACCGCTCCGAAGCGATGCTCGCCGAGGCGAAGGAGCGCTTGACGCGGCGCGCGAACGGCCGCACCGAACTCGAGTTTCGCAACGGGCGACTCGACGCCCTGCCGATCGCCGACGACGAGCTCGACGCGCTGGTCGCGGGCATGGTGCTGCACCACCTCGACTCGCTCGATGACGCGGTGGCCGAGATGCGTCGCGTGCTCAAGCCCGGCGGTACGGCCTCGGTGCTCGAGCTCGCGCCCCACCGGGAAGCGTGGATGCGCGACGAGCTCGGCGATCGCCACCTGGGCGTCGCGCCGAAGGAGATCCTGGCCGCGTTCGAACGCGCCGGATTCGAAGACCTCGCGCTCGATCCCGTCGAAGACCAATACCGTCCACGTCGCGCCGGCTCGACCCGCGACGACGTTCCTCCGTCCCTTTCCCTTTACGTCGTACGCGGCCGACGGCCGCGCGCTCGAAACACATCCAACGACCGATGACCACTTCCACGAAGACCGCACTCGACTTCAAAGTCCACGACCTCTCGCTCGCCGAATGGGGTCGCAAGGAGATCCAGCTCGCCGAGGTCGAGATGCCCGGACTCATGGCGCTCCGCGAGGAGTACGGCAAGGCCAAGCCCCTCGCCGGCGCGCGCATCACGGGCTCGCTGCACATGACCATTCAGACCGCCGTGCTCATCGAGACGCTGGTCGACCTCGGCGCCGACGTGCGCTGGTGCTCGTGCAACATCTTCTCGACCCAGGACCACGCCGCCGCCGCGATCGCCGTCGGTCGCGAGGGCACGGTCGACTCCCCCGCCGGCATCCCGGTCTTCGCCTGGAAGGGTGAGAACCTCGAGGAGTACTGGTGGTGCACCGAGCAGGCGCTCACGTGGCCCGGTGAAGCCGGCCCGAACATGATCCTCGACGACGGTGGCGACGCCACGATGATGCTCCACAAGGGGCGTGACTTCGAGCTCGCCGGCGCCGTGCCGAAGCCCGGTGCGGACGATGCCGAAGACTGGGCCGAGCTCCTCAAGTGCCTCGCGAACACGTTCGCCTCCGAGCCGACCAAGTGGCAAGAGATGGCCAAGATCGTGCTCGGCGTCACCGAGGAAACGACGACCGGCGTGCATCGCCTCTACCAGATGCAAGAGGCCGGCGAACTGCTCTTCCCGGCGATGAACGTCAACGACTCGGTCACCAAGAGCAAGTTCGACAACGTGTATGGCTGCCGCCACTCGCTGGTCGACGGCATCATGCGCGCGACCGACGTCATGATCTCGGGCAAGATCGCGGTCGTGTGTGGCTACGGCGACGTCGGCAAGGGCTGCGCGCAGTCGCTGCGCGGACAGGGTGCGCGCGTCATCATCACGGAGATCGATCCGATCTGCGCGCTGCAGGCGCTGATGGAGGGCTTCGAGGTCTGCACCGTCGAGGACGTGCTCCACGAGGCGGACATCTTCGTGACGACGACTGGCAACTTCAACGTCATCACCGCCGACCACATGGCGAAGATGAAGAACAACGCCATCGTCGGCAACATCGGGCACTTCGACAACGAGATCGACATGGTCGGCCTCACGAAGGTCAAGGGCATCGAGCGCGAGAACATCAAGCCGCAGGTCGATCGCTGGATCTTCGCGGACGGCCACGGCGTGATCGTCCTCGCCGAGGGACGCCTCCTGAACCTCGGCTGCGCCACGGGGCACCCGAGCTTCGTCATGTCGGCCAGCTTCTCGAACCAGGTCATCGCGCAGATCGAGCTGTTCCAGAAGCACGACGACTACGAGCTCGGCGTGTTCGTGCTCCCGAAGGCGCTCGACGAGAAGGTCGCACGCCTGCACCTCGGCAAGCTCGGCGCCAACCTGACGAAGCTCACGAAGGCGCAGTCCGACTACATCAGCATCCCGATCGAAGGGCCCTACAAGCCGCACCACTACCGCTACTAGGCGGTCCGCATGCGGTGCGAGCCGCGAGTCTCGAACGGGGCCGTGCAGCGTTGCGACGCTGCGCGGCCTCGCTCGTTCCGGGCGACCTACGGATCGATGAAATCGTCGGCGTCGCCGAGCGGGGTGCCATCGGCGTCGAGCCACGAGTCCAGCACGACGCCCGCAGCGGGGTCGGTCAGCAGCTGGATGATCCGCGCGCCGAGCGGCCCGGCCATGTTCGGATCCGACGCACCGTCGCGCAGGTTCGGTGAGGCGCCGGGCTCGAGCAGCGCGTGGTTGCTGGAGCCCTGCGCCTCGCCGCTGGCATCCACGATCGCGTCCAGGTTCAGAACGGCGTTCGCCGGATCGTAGTTGGCCGAAGGCGCGCCGACCGACCCCTTGCGGTTCGGGTTGTTGTCGAGCGGGTTCACGGGCGCGCCGTTCTCGTCGAACAGGAACAAGCCGCTGCCGAGGCCGGCCGCCATGTGCACGAAGAACGGCGAGTCGAGCCGGTTGCCCGGGTTCTGCCCGATGTGCAGCCGCAGCAGGTTGAAGTCCAGCGACCCGAAGTCGTTCGTCGCCATCGCGGCGCGGAAGTCGGCGTACTCGGTCGCATACGTCGTCGTCGAGTAGTCGGTCAGGTGACACGACACGCAGTAGCGCGGGCCTTCGTTCGCGCCGTCGACCTTGCCGCGGATCGAGTGCGGCATCATCGCGTTGTGGCTCAGCGCCGGGAACGCGGACGCGACCTGGTTGTTGCCCTTGCCGTTCCGGTCCGAGAACGAGAACACGTCCGAGCGCGTGCCGTTCAAGTCCTTGTAGCGGAAGAACACCTCGGTGTTCGGTGCGATCGGCGCGATCTGGTTGCGCGCGTTGACGCCGAGCTGGAACATCACCGGCGACTGGTACACGAAGTCGGCGAAGCGCTCGCGGAAGCTGATGCGCTGGCCCGTGATGTTGCTGTGGTTGTTCTGGTTGTTGTTGTACTCACCCTCGAGGTGGCAACCGATGCACGTGTTCGTCCACGACGAGTGACACGCCGCGCAGGTCATGTTGTCCGCGTGGCTGAAGTTCGCCGTCACTCCGCCCGTCTGCTGGGGCCCGATGCCGGTCGCCGCGTTGCCGTCCGCGCGCCCCATCGCGAACGACGCCTTCGCGCTGTACACGGGGTCGCCGTCCGGATCGAGCTTGCCCGTGTCGACGACCGTGTCGCGCGTCTGCCGCACGTAGTGCACTGCGCCGGTCAGGCGGCTCGTCAACCAGTAGTCGCCCGAGCCGTCGCGCACGACGTGACGCAACGGATTGCCCTCGGAGTCCGTCGCGAGGTTCGCCGGTTGGTCGTCGTAGGTCAGCCCGGCCACCGTCGGCGCGTACGCATCCACGGCGCCGTGACAGCTCTCGCAACGGATCGCGACGCCCTGCTCCATACGGCTCGCGATGTGCTCGTCGCCGTCGGTCGTGTCGCCGCCGTGCACGTCGTAGCTGCCGTGGCAATCGATGCAGCCGAGGCCCGCCTCGTAGTGCACATCCGGCGGCGTGTCGTCGAGCCCGTCGTTGTCGTAATCCTCTTCCTTGAGGTACTGCCGCCGGTTGCGGCCATTGAACGTGTTGTTGCCCACCACGGGATCGAAGAGGCGCGGATCGCCGCTCGTCGTCTGATGCGTGAACGGGTTGGCCGGATACTGCTGGCCGTTGTGCACGTCCTCGTTCTGGTCGAGGCGGATGCCCCAGTACTGCATCACCGTACGGTTCGAGCCCTGGTGGCAACCCGCGCACGTGTGGTCGTCCATGCCCTGCACGAACTCGCCCGACGGCAGCGTCTGCGCGATGCTGGTGATCAGGTGGCGCCGCACGTGCGAGCGCTCGGGCGCCTGGATGTTGTCCGTGTTGAGCGGCTCGTTCGGATCGACGTTCGGATCGCCGCTGCCGCTCCGGCCGCTGAGGCTGTACGGCATGTGGCACGCCGAGCAACCGGACGAGCGGAAGTCGCCGTAGCGGTTGTTCGCCCCCGCGCTACCGAGGTGGCAATCGCCGCAGGTGAACGCGATCTGCTCCTGATACAGACTCGCTAGGTTCGAACCCGACACGATCGAGTTGTCCGCGTTGAGGTCGTTCGGCAGGTCGTCCGAGTCGTACGCCGCGTTGTTGAACAGGTTGTTGCCGCCGCTCTGCCCGAAGACGCTGATCACGGGGAACTCGAGCAGCTGCCCGACGGGGCCGATCTCGTTCGGGTCGAATACGTGGTTGGAATCGGTGATCGCGCGGAAGCCGAGGTCGGCCGCCGTGTCCTCGTACAGCCCCGAATTCGCGGGCACTTGGTTGTCGATGCCGGCGGCGAACGTGGCGCCCGAGAACACGCCCGTCTCCGTGGCGAGCGTGCTCGCGCTGACATCGTCCACATGCGGCGCGTGACACTGGCCGCAGCTGCGCGCGTCTTGGACGACGCGCAGGTCGCCGGGGTTGATGAACTGCAGGTAGTCGAGCGCGGAGTAGGCGACGCCTCCCACGACGTAGTCGGGGAACTTGTCGATCCCGGTCAGAGTCAACCGGTTGAAGTACGCCGTGCGGTTCGCGATCAGGTTCGCGTCGTCGCCGATCTCGGGCGGCGCCGGAACGTGGCTATCGTCCTTGTCCGCGCCACCCGGATTGCCTCCGTGACAGCGCGTGCACGTCATCTGCGCCGCGTTGCCGAACGGATGCGGATCCTCGAGCCCGGGTCCAGCGTAGTCGTTCTTCTGCGAGCCGTTGTGGCACGTCATGCACGACTGCGCAGCCTTGATCGAGTCGCGTCCGCTCGAATTCACACAGGAGGTGGAGAGCACGAGCGCGAGCGCGCACCCGAGCAACCCCACGGCTCCGACGCCGAAGCAGCGCGCGAAGAGAACCGACCGACGATCTGGAACGTCCGACTCGTGCATGACTCCACCGCGACCTCGTGTTCCCCCGAGCGCGCGTGGGCGCAAGCAGCCCGGTCGCGTGTCGTGGCCGGCGAGGTCGCCGACTCCTTCTCTTTCGTCTCCCCGTGTTCCGGCCTCCGGGCGCCCCGATGCGCGGCTTCGACCGTGAACACGGTCTCATCGGCCAGCCCTACTCCCCTCCTTGACCCCTTCCGGGACGGACTGGCTCCCGGCGCGAGCCCCCCCATCTGGCGTCCACTGAACTGACTTCCTCGGTGTTGCCCCCATCACCGTAATTCTGGTCTCGCACGGCAACCAACGCCGGTTTGCGCCGGTCTTCCTCGGACCACCCTCAACCCAGGGCTCCGCCAAGGAAGACGCAAACCATGTTTCAACCCCCACGCTGTCCGTACCGCTCCTGCTCCCAGCACCGCAAACCCGCCGCCA
>JAJDEV010000011.1 GCA_029259605.1 Planctomycetota bacterium
GGGGGTTGAAACATGGTTTGCGTCTTCCTTGGCGGAGCCCTGGGTTGAGGGTGGTCCGAGGAAGACCGGCGCAAACCGGCGTTGGTTGCCGTGTGAGACCAGAATTACGGTGACGGGGGCAACACCGAGGAAGTCAGTTCCGTTGCGTTGCGCGCCTTGGGCGAGGCACGATGGTCCGCAACGAAGACGCGTCGTGCGTCGTCCCGTCCGAGTCCTTTACCGAAGGAGCTGAGCATGTGGACCACGACTGAGAACCGATCACCCCAGGCCTCGTGCGGTTTCGTCGCGCGGGCGATCGCGATCGCCGCCGTCGCGCTCGCCGGCGCGACCACGCACGCGCAGCTCGCGGATCGCGCCCACCGCCTGATCAGTCCGCGTCCGGGAGGCAAGACGTTCCTCATCGATCGCGTCGGGACGATCGTGCACACGTGGGACAACCCGAACGCGGTCGGGAACAGCGTGTACATGCGCGCGAACGGCAACCTCGTGCGCTCGATCAAGGTCAACTCGACGAGCCCGCTCGCTACGATGCCGGGCGCGGGCGGCGGCTTTCAGGAGCTGGGCTTCGACGGCAGCGTGTTGTGGGACTACCGCTACGACACCGGCACCGAGCTCGCGCACCACGACATCCACATCATGCCGAACGGCAATGTGCTCATGATCGCGTGGGAGACGAAGAGCATGGCCGAGGCGATCGCCGCGGGGCGCGACCCCGCGCTCATCACGGGCGACTCGTACCCGGATCACCTGATCGAAGTGCAGCGCACCGGGCCGACGACCGGTCAGATCGTTTGGGAGTGGCACGTTTGGGATCACCTGGTCCAGGACCGCGACGCGACCAAGGCGAACTTCGGCGTCGTCTCCGAGCATCCCGAGCTCATCGACGTGAACTTCCCGCCCGGGCGCGCCGGCGGCGAGCTGCATCACTTCAACGGAGTGCACTATGACCCGCTGCGCGACCTGATCCTCGTGAGCTCGCGCACGCAGGACGAGGTCTGGATCATCGATCACTCGACGACGCTCGCCGAGGCCGCGGGGCACACCGGCGGCGCGCACGGGAAGGGGGGCGACCTGCTCTTCCGCTGGGGCAATCCGCAGGCGTACGACCGCGGGACGAGTGCGGATCAGCAGCTCTACGGACAGCACTATCCGCGCTTCATCCCGCCGGGCTATCCGGGCGCGGGGAACATCACGGTGTTCAACAACAACACGCCGTTCGCGCAGTCGGAGGTCCTCGAGCTCGTGCTCCCGCTCGATGCGAACGGCGCGTTCGTCCTCGCACCGGGCGCGGCCTACGGCCCGGCCACGCCGACGTGGATGTACACCGACCCGGCGTTCTACTCGATGCTGATGTCGAGCGCCGAGCGGCTGCCCGGCGGCAACACGCTGATCTGCAGCAGCCTGCAGGGGCGCATCTTCGAGGTCGATCCCGCGGGCACGATCGTGTTCGAGGTCGCCGTCACGCCGCAGGCCCAGTCGGCCACGTTCCACGCGACTCACTCGACGCGCACGATGTGGGGCTCGATCGACTCGTTCTCCGCGTCGGCGGGCGGGACGATCACGTTCGAGGTCGTCGCGGGATCCGACCTGAAGAACCAGTCGATCCTGATGCTCGGGAGCGCGTCGGGAACGAGTCCGGGGATGACCGTCGGTCCGTGGAACATCCCGCTCAACCCGGACGCGTACACGAACTACATGCTGTCGGTCCCGAACGGCGAGTACCACACGTGCAACTGGGGACGGCTCGACGGACTCGGCCGGCGCTCCGCGACGCTCACGCTCCCGCCGGGACAGGCGAACTCGGTCATCGGGCTGACGTTCGACCACGCGATGATCACGTTCAAGAAGCTGACGCTCCAGATCCGCGACGTGACGAACGCGGTGCCGTTCGTGATCGTTCCGTGACCACGGCGGGTCCTCACTCGCCGCCCGTGTAGCCCATCGCTTCGAGCGTGCGGCGCGTCTCGTCGTCGTCGAGTTCGGCCGCCACCGTTTCGGCGAGCGCCGCGGCGAACGCGTCGAAGGCGCGGCGCACTTCGGGGCGTGCGTCCGGCGGGAGCGCGGACGCTTCGTGGTCGTCGGTGTACAGGGCGGCGCCGTCGCCGCAGACGAGCGTGTCCGCGTTCGCGTGGTAGAAGCGCGGCGTGCCGCCACCCGGTTCGAACTGGCGCATCCCGACGGCGAACGCGTTCGCGTCGCTCGGCGTCGTCAGGCTCCGGCCGCGCTCGGGCGCGAGGCCCGCGAGCGCGAGGATCGTCGCGTAGGCATCGATCGTGCCGACCACGTCGTCGCGCGCGCCTGGCTCGACGCGAGGGGACACGAGGATCAGCGGCACGTGGATCTGCTCGGGGGTGAGGCGCGAGTCGTGCCCGAGCGCTCCGTCCTCACCGAAGCTCTCGCCGTGGTCGGCGGTGATCAGCACGTGCGTCTCGTACTCGCCTTCGTCCCGCTCGAGGCGCGCGAAGAGTCGCGCGAGCTCGGCGTCCATGCGCGCGACGTCTCCTTTGTAGAGCGCGCGCGCGCGGACCAGCACGTCGTCGAGCTCCTCGGGCCGTTCGCCCTGCACGGTCCGCACGGCGTGCAAGGTGAGGGGCCGCTCCTCGAGGTCGCCGTAGGGCGAGTGCGCGTCGAAGTAGTGCACCCACAGGAACTGTCGTTCCCCTTGCATGCTGTCGAGCGCGTCGAGCGCGTCGTCGGTGACCGCGCTCGCGATCGACGAGAAGTGTTCGCCCTCGGTCGTCGTCCCGAGCCAGGTCTCGGGCATCTGCCGCTTGCGCTCGAACGAGAACCCGTCGCGGAAGTCGGCGAAGCCCTGCGCGTACCCGAACTTGCTGTGCACGGGGAACGACGCGACGACCGCGCGGTTGTCCCACCCGGACGCGGCCAACCGCTCGGCGAGCGTGCGCTCGTCCGCGGACAGCACCATCCCGTTGCGCACGACGCCGTGCTCCCACGGTTGCCGTCCGGTGAAGAGCGTCGCGTGCGTGGGTTGCGTCGTCGACGCCGTCGCATAGCAACGCCGGAACGTCAGGCCGCGCGCGGCGAAGGCGGACACGGCCGGCATGTGCTCCGCTTCGAGCGCGTCGAAGCGCAGCGTGTCGAGCGTGAGCAGGACGATGCGGATCGGACGCGTCGCGCGCGGCTCGGCGGCCCCGTCGCCGTCGCACGCGGTCGCCAGGAACACGGCGAGCGCGAGCGCGCGGTGCAGCGCCGAGGGAGGGCGCGTCTTCGTGGCGAGGGACATGGCGTCCGATCCTAACGTCGCACGCCGGGGGCGACACCACGCTCGGCGTCCGACCGAGCCGCCGGGAAGCGCCTTCGTGATCGAGCGTGGAACCGGTCGCGCCCGCTTGCGCGCGCCCGCGGCTGGCGGACAATCATCCGCCGTGAAGCCGTCGCTGTGTCTGTCCATCGTTCTCGTCGTCGCGTCGGCCGCGTGCGCCGACGCGGATCCCGAGCGCGGCGACGCGCGCGTCGTGCCGGCCGATTGGCGCCACACGCCGGACTTCCTCGCCGCGTACAAACCGCTGCAGGAGGGCGAGCACAAGGTCACCGATCCGGTGTCGGGGCTCGCGCTGCGACCGAACGACGAGTGGAGCCTGGCCTGGAAGGAGCACCCGGACGCGCGCATCGCGCGGCGCACGAACAACCGCGGCTTCTCGGAGGACGCTCCCACGCCGGTCGACTTCGACGGCGAGCGCGTGCTCGTGCTGGGCGACTCGCACACCGAGGGCGTCGTGCGAAACGACGAGTCGTTCGCGAACGTGCTCGAGCGCCTGCTCGCGCAGGAGCCGGGCGCCCCGGCCGTCGACGTCCTGAACGCGGGCGTCGGGTACACCGGGCCGCGGCTCTACCTCGGGATGCTGCGCAAGCACCTGGACCTCGAGCCCGACCTCGTCGTCGCGACGCTGTTCACCGGCAACGACTTCTGGAACGACCTCTGGGCGTCCTACCTCTCGCGCAGCGAGTCCGCGCCCGCGCCGGGGGCGGAGTACTTCGAGCGCCTCACCGCGGCGCAGGAGCTGTGGAGCGCGGCCTGCTGGCAGGGCGTGAACCAGATCGTGCGCTTCCGTCGTTTTCCGGAGGAACGCGAGGCGTCGTTGCGCGCCGTCGTCGCGTCGTTCGAGGCGATGCAGGCGCTGTGCGACGAGCGCGGCGCGCGCTTCCTGGCCGTCGTGCTCCCGACCAAGTTCGACACCGACTCCGATCTGAACCCGCCGCGCGTGTCGCGGCTCATGCGGACGCTCGAGCTCGAGCCGGAGGATTTGGCCGCGAACGCGCGCCTCGGCGACGACTTCGTGCGCGCGATGGCCGCGAGCGGGATCGACTGCCTCGACACGACGCCGGTGCTGCGCGCGGACGAACAGCCGTGCTATTGGCGCCGCGACCACCATCTGAACGTCCACGGGCACGCGCGCGTCGCGGAGGCGATCGCGAGTCATCTGCGCGATGCGCGTTGAGAGGCTGGTCGCATGCCGAACGCTTCGTCTATCCTTGGGCGGCGGGCGGTAGGGACGCGCGAACTTCGATGAGCCAAGCGACAGGACGAGCGACCGGACTCTGCGCGCTGGTCGCGTGGGCGGCCCTCGGGTGCGGAACGCCGCGCGCGGAGCGAGCGGTCGAGGGCGTCGAAGCGGCGCCCCAGCGCTCCGACCTGGACGCGATCGACCGCGACGCCTGGTTCGTGGGCGAAGGCGCCGAGTCGAAGTTCACCGTGGCGTGGCGCCCGCTCGAAGGCGAGGTCGAGCGCAATCGGCAGCTCGACGTCGAGCTCCTGGTGTTTCGCGACGGAGCGCTGGTCCGGAACGCGACGGTCGGCGTTCGCGGCCGGATGCCCGAACACCAGCACGGTTTCGTGCAACGCCCGTCCGTTCGCCGCGAGGGCGACTCGCGCCACGTGGCCAACGGTGTCCTGTTCCACATGCGCGGCTTCTGGCAGTTCTTCGTCGACGTGACGAGCGACGGCGAGCGCGACGTGATCCTCTTCGAGTTCAACCTCTGATGCTGCACCTGGCCGCGACACTCGCGCTCGTCCTTCCCGCGGCGGGCCCGCAGGAGACGGATGCGCTCGTTCTCACGCCCGAGCAGCGCGAACTCGCGCTCGAATTCTCGCCGCTGCCCGATCCGCCGCCCGATCCGACCAACGCGGTTTACGAGAACGAGGATGCCGCGCGCTTCGGACAGGCGTTGTTCTTCGACACGCGGCTCTCCGGTCCCGGCAACGTCTCGTGCGCGACCTGTCACGACCCGGCGCAGAGCTTCAGCGACGGACGCCCGCGCGCGATGGCGGTCAAGCTCGGTCCGAAGCACACGATGAGCCTGTGGAACGTCGCCTACGGACGTTGGTTCTTTTGGAACGGACGCAAGGACAGCCTCTGGTCGCAGGCACTGACGCCGCTCGAGGACTTTCGCGAACACGCGAGTAGCCGGCTGCAGATCGCGCACGTCATCGCGGACGACGCGAAGTATCGGGACGCGTACGCGACGCTGTTCGGCGCCCTCCCCGCGCTCGACGACACCGCGCGCTTTCCGGCCGAAGGGCGCCCCGTGTATCGGCAGCCGGAGCACCCGCACTCGCAGGCGTGGGCGACGATGACCGCAGCGGATCAGAATGCGGTCGACGACGTGTTCGCGAACGTGGGCAAGTCGATCGCCGCGTACGAGCGCAACATCGTGTCGAGGCACGCGCCGTTCGACGTGTTCGTCGAGGGGTTGCGCGAGAACGACGCGGAGAAGCAGCGCGCGCTCTCGCCGTCGGCCCAGCGCGGCTTCGCGCTCTTCGCCGGCAAGGGCAAGTGTCTCGTCTGCCACGACGGACCGAACTTCTCGGACGGCGAGTTCCATTCGAATCGCGCACCGACCGAGGAGAACGCGGACCCCGGGCGGCCGTTCGGCGTGCGCGAGCTGATGCGCGATCCGTTCAACACGCGCGGACGCCACGCGGACGACGGCGGCGAGGTCGGCCGTCAAAAGCTCGAGATCGTCGGCCGCCCCGTGCACTTGCCCGGGGAGTTCAAGACGCCGACCCTGCGCAACGTCGCGCGCACCGCGCCCTACATGCGCGAGGGACAGATCGCGACGCTCGAGGACGTGGTCGAGTTCTATTCGTCGCTCGACGGCGCGCTGCCGCTGCACCGCTCGTCCGAGCAGATCCTGCAACCGCTGCATCTGACCGACGAAGAGCAGGCCGATCTGCTCGCCTTCCTCCGGTCGCTCACCGACGAGAGCCTGCCCGCGCGCTTCCTCGGTCCGCCCGCGTCGGACTGACGGGCTAGCCCGGATCATTCATGAGCATGCACGCCAAAAGCTGCAATCGACCGGCTACGCCGGTCTCTCGGCCCCTGCCGGCACTTTGCGAACGTCGGCGTCCTCGACGACCTGACAAGGTCGCCTCCGGGGCCAACGCCC
>JAJDEV010000101.1 GCA_029259605.1 Planctomycetota bacterium
CTGCGCGCCATATCAACGCTTCCCTTCCTCACCGGGTTCGACGACCCGTCAAGGTCGCCTCCACGCGCTTCGGTCGCGAAGCGCTGATCTGACGCACATCCGCGTCGATCTCGGCAAAGCCTCATGAAGAACCCGGGCTAGGCGACGGGGACGCCCGTCAGATGAGCAGCAGCGGAATCTCCTGGTACGCGGGGAAGCGTCCGAGTTCGAGCTTCGAGAAGATCTTCTGATCGCCGACGGAGACTTCGAACGCGCCTCCGCTCGACGGGACCAACTTGCACTCGACACCCGGGTGAGCCTTTTCGAGCTCGGCGACCAGACCGGCCGCCTGCGGCTCGTAGTTTCACTGCATGCAGAATTCGATCGTGACGTTCATCGTGGGGGGTCGCGGTGCGGGGGTTGCGTCGTCGAGCGTGCGAGCAGCGCGACGATCGGGATGGATCGCGCGATGCGCCCGGCGGGCCGGGGTGCGGGGAACCTAGTTCACGCCGCGCGTGTCGTCCAGCCGGAGGAACGCTGGAGCGAGCGATCGCGCGCAATCGACGCGAAACCCCGAATCGCGGCGCCTCGAGCTGTTTCCGGCGCGTTCGAGACCGCTCGCCGTACCAAAAGGTGGCTCGTTCGGACGCGCGATCCTCCTATACTCTTCGGCCGATCGCCGTCGGCGGACGCCCGACGTCGCAGCCGGCGCCGCGTCCGAAGCCCCGCGCGGGATCCCCCCAACCGGCAGAAACTCCTTCCGAACGAGGCGGCGTCGCGCAGCGCGTCCGCGCACGATTCCCCCACAGCGAAACGAACACAGCCCAACGAAAGGCGGCGCTGACACGCACATGAAAGTCCCGAAGATCCTCCTCGCTCCGGCCCTCACGGCTCCCTTCCTGGTCGCGTTCGGAGCGTTCGCGGAGGCGCCCAAATTCGCCCCCGCCGACGGGCTCAGCCTGTCGAAGCGCGTGACGACGAAGACCGAGTTGAGCCTCGACGAGATGTCGATGGTGATGAACGGCGAGGAGATGCCGTTCGAGATGAACATCGACAGCACGGTGACCGTCGTGACCGCGGTCACGGATGAGTACGCGGGCGTCGCCGACGGACGCCCGGTCAAGCTCAAGCGCACGTTCGACGAGCTCAACTCGTCGACCGAGGCGTCGATGTCGAACCCGATGAGCGGCGACAGCGACACCACGTCGTCGGGCAGCAGCGACCTCGAGGGCACGACCGTCGTCTTCTCGTGGGACGCGGATCTCGAGGACTTCGCCGTCGCCTTCGACGAGGACTCGGACGCCGACGACGAGCTGCTCGAGGGCCTCACGGAAGACCTCGACTTCCGCATGCTCTTGCCCCCGGGCGACGTCTCGGAGGGCGACACCTGGAGCATCGAGCCCAACGCGATCCGCTCGATCCTCGCCCCGTGCGGCAACGTCAAGATCGTCCCCGACGACGCGGCCGGCGGCGGCATGGACATGGGCGGCGGCGGCCCGATGAGCATGGGGCAGTTCCTCGACAACCTCGAGGGGAACGTGACCGCCACGTTCGCCGGACTCGAGGACGCCGACGGAGCGAGCATCGCGGTCATCGAGCTCGAGATCGACGTCAACTCGGCCATGGACCTCACCGAGTGGTTCACCGAGATGATGGAGAACCAGGAGATGCCGGAGGGCATGGAGTTCGAGATCGAGGTCGATTCGTTCGACACCGAGTTCCTGTTCGAAGGCTCGGGCGCGCTGCGCTGGAACATGTCCACGGGCGTCGTTCACTCGCTCGAGGTGACCGGCGACGTCAAGCAATCGAACGACACCTCGATGAACATCGCTGTCGGCGGGATGGAGCAGAACATGGAGCAGTCCATGGAGTTCGCCGGAACGCAGACGATCACGCTGACGACCGAGGGCTAGCCCCGACGTCTCCTCGCGCGGGTCGCGCTCCATTCGAACGAGCGCGGCCCGCCAGTCCTTCTCCCCCACCCCGCGCTCCGCCATGAACGACCTCGCTCTCCGTGAACCGCGCTCGCGCACGGTCTTCCACAACGCGACGCTCGTCGCGTGCATCGCGGTCCTGGGCGTCGCGGGCAACGGGGCGCGCGACACGATCGAGTTCAGCCCGAGCGAGGGCGCCGAGCTCACGAAGACGTTCGAGATGGACGTTTCGATGCGGCTCGACAGCGTGAGCTTCATCGTCAACGGCCAGGACTTCGCCAGCATGATGGGCGAGCTCGACGCGATGCTCGAAGCCGAACGGCTCATCGTGGTTTCCGATCGGTACGGCGAGCTCGCGGCCGACGGGCCGGACACGCTGACGCGCACCTTCGACACGCTCTCGGGATCGTCGACCGCTTCGTTCTCGGCCGCCGGCGATAGCCAGGACCAGGACGCGAGCATGGAGAGCGAGCTCGAGGGCAAGACGGTCGTCTTCACGCGCGGCGACGACGGCTACGAGGTCGCGTTCGCGGACGGGGACGACGACGCGGACGAGGACCTGCTCGAGAATCTCGAGGAGGACATGGACCTGCGCTTCCTGCTGCCGGAAGACGACGTCGACGAAGGCGACACGTGGGAAGTGCCGCTGTCGGACTTCCTCGCGCTCCTCCAGCCGGGCGGCAACCTCGGATTGGGCGGAAGCGATGACGAGGCCGACGAAGCGGCTCCGGTCGACGTCGACGAGATGCTCGAGTCGTTCCAGGAGTCGCTCGACGAGATCCTCGAGGGCACGTGCGTCTGCACGTACAACGGAACACGCGAGATCGACGGCGTCGAAGTCGGCGAGATCACGCTCGAGATCACCGTCTCCTCCACGGTCGACCTGGTCGAGCTCATCACGAGCGTCGCCGAGGACAACGACCAGCCGGCTCCGGACTTCGAGTTCGCCGACCTGAACATCGACGTCGAGGCCGAGGGCACGCTCTTCTGGAACCTCGCCACGGGCCTCCTGCACTCGCTCGAGCTGTCGTCCGACGGCGAGGTCGCGATCGACGTCGCGTTCGAGATGGAGATGATGCCGGGCGAGAGCGCGTCCGCCGAAGCGTCGATCGAGGTCGCGCTGTCGATGAAGCACTCGGTCACGACGGAGTGAGGTATTCGCCGGAGCGCGCCCTTCCCCCGTACGCGTTCCTTCCCGGCCGGGACCCGCATCCGAATCGCGACCCCGCGGGACATTCCTTCGGCGCGGACGAGGGGCCCGCGGACTACTTCGACGCCGAAGCGTGGCGGAAGAACGACGACTATCTCTACGGCGTCGACCTCTACAACCACGGCTTCCTCTGGGAAGCGCACGAGGCGTGGGAGGGACTGTGGCACGCGGCGAAGCACGACGCGACGCAGGCCGAGCACCTGCAGGGGCTCATCCAGTGCGCGGCGGCGTGCCTCAAGATCCGCATGGAGCAACCGCGTGGCGTCGAGCGCCTGAGCGCGCTCGGCACCGGCCGACTCGAGACCGTCGTGAGGGCCGCGGGCGCCGAGTACATGGGGCTCGACGTCGTCGCGTACGTGCGCGCGCTGCGCGCGTTCGTCGCGACGTCGCCGACGTCGATCGACGACCGGCCGCGCATCGAGCTCGACTGAGGCGCAGCTAGCTCGACGCGGACGCCACGAGCGCCGCGACGAACTCCCCCACCTCGCGCGCCTGCTCCTCTTTCGGGACGAAGCGCTCGGGCGGAACGTGGACGAAGACCGCCGGCCGGCCGAGCCGGATCCCGAGCGCGAGCAGCCCGTGGTACACGCGCTCGCACACGTATCCACCGGCGTCCTCCGAGAGCCCCCAGCCGGCGCGGTCCGCGCACAGCTGCGCGAGCCGCGCTTCGAGCCGCGTGCGCAACACGGGTGCGACGCACGCGCGCGTCGCGTCGGCGGCGACCACACCGTCCACGTCCGGACGCGTCGCGCGCTCGAGGACGCCGCGCGCCGCGAGCTCGACGCGGAAGCCCGCCTGCTTCTGGACGCCGAGCCCGACGAGCAGGTCCGGCGGCGCCGGGAGTCCTCCCACGAACGCTTCGAGCGCGGCCGGAGCGCGCGCGAAGCTGACCGGGAGCTCGATGGCGCGCACCCGCGCTCCCACCGGCGGAGCCGCCTCGAGCGCGCGCGCGACGAACCCGCTCGGATTCGCGTCCACGCGCTCGAACGCGCCGAAGCCGCTGACGAGCACGAGCGCCGGAACGGGTTCGCCGGGCTCCACGCTCGCACGCTAACGCGATCTCCTCCCCTCGCAAGGTCGACCACGCGATAGGCCCGCGCGGCGGCATGCGCTAGCATGGGGCGCGATCCACCGGACGGCCCCGCTGCGGCGGGGGTCGGCGCTCCCGGATCGAACCGTGGCGCCGTCGATCGGCGCGCCGCGACCAGGAAACGCGCCTCAGGAGAACATGGGCAACAAAGACTCGGTGTGGATCGCGAACGGCCAGGGCTTCTGGGGGGACTCGATCCTCGGACCGATCCGCCTCGTGAACGAAGGGCCGCTCGACTACTTGACGCTCGACTATCTGGCCGAGGTCACGCTCAGCATCATGCAGAAGCTGCGCGCGCGCGATCCGTCGAAGGGCTTCGCGACCGACTTCGTGCGGCTGATCGATCGCATCGCCCCGACGATCGTCGAGAAGGACATCAAGGTCATCGCCAACGCCGGCGGCGTGAATCCGCACGCGTGCAAGGACGCGCTGCTCCAGGTGCTTCAGAAGCACGGACTCGAGGGCGTGAAGATCGCCGTGGTCGAGGGCGACGACGTGATGCATCGGCTCGACGAGCTGATCGACGCGGGCGAGACGCTCGCGAACATGGACACGGGCGAGCCGCTGTCGGTCGTGCGCGACAAGGTCTCGAGCGCGAACGTGTACCTCGGCGCCTTCCCGATCGCCGAGGCGCTCGCGCAGGGCGCGCAGATCGTTCTCACCGGACGCGGCACGGATCCGGGGCTCGTCCTCGGCCCGCTCATCCACGAGTTCGGCTGGAGCGAGAGCGACTTCGACCGCCTCGCGAGCGGCACCGTAGCCGGCCACATCCTCGAGTGCGGCGCACAGTGCACCGGCGGCAACTACACGGATTGGCGCGCGGTCGACAACCTCGCGATGGTCGGCTATCCGATCGTCATCGCGAAGCCCGACGGGACCTTCACCGTGACCAAGCACGACGGCACGGGCGGACTCGTGACCGAGGACACCGTGCGCCACCAGCTCGTCTACGAGATGGGCGACCCGGCGAACTACCTCACGCCCGACTGCATCGCGCACTTCACGAGCGTGAACCTGTCCGACGAGGGCGGACACAAGGTCCGCGTCGCGGGCGTCACCGGCGAGGCGCCGACCGGGACGTACAAGGTGTCGATCAGCTACCACGACGGGTGGAAGTCGACCGGGCAGCTCACCGTGTCGGGCCCCGACGCGCTCGACAAGGCGAAGCTCTGCGCGGACATCGTGTGGAAGCGCCTGGCGTTCGACGGGTTCGAGTACGGCCCGGACGAGCGCATGGAGGAGTACGTCGGCGCCGGTGTGTGCCACGAAGGCATCGAAGGCGGCACCACGGACGATCCGCCCGAGGTCGTGCTGCGCATGGGCGTCAAGGGACCGGACCGCGCGAAGGTCGATCGGTTCGGGAGCGAGCTCGTCCCGCTCGTGACCAGCGGTCCCCCGGGCGTCACCGGTTTCGCCGGCGGACGCCCGAAGGCGACCGAGATCATCGGTTTCTGGCCGGCGCTCTTGCGGAAGGACCTCGTGGAAACCACCGTCAGCGTGTTCACGAGTTGAAGGCTCTTCAATGAAAGTTCTCCTCCAACGAATCGCGAGTGCCCGCTCGGGCGACAAGGGCGAAGGCTCGAACGTCGGCGTCATGGCGCGCTCGCCTGCCGCCTACGCGTTCCTGCGCGAGCACCTCACCGCCGAGCGCGTGCGCGTGCACATGGCCGCGATCAACCACGGCGAGGTGACGCGCTTCGAAGCGGACAACTTGCGCGTGCTCAACTTCCTGCTCGCGGACAGCCTCGGCGGCGGCGGCTCGGCTTCGATCAAGACCGACGCGCAGGGCAAGACGCATGGCCTCGCGCTGCTCAGGATGGAGCTCGACGTTCCCGACGACGTGCTCGCAGCCACGCCGGCGTCCTGACGGACGGCATGGACGTTCTCCTCGAGCTGCGCGAGAAGGCCCGGCACCTCGCCAAGCGCGTCGTGCTGCCCGAGTCGCAGGATCCGCGCGTGCTGCAGGCGGCGGCGGTGCTGGCGTCCGAGGGGCTCTGCAAGCCGGTGCTCGTCGAGACGAAGGGCATGGGCGCGCCGCCCGCGGGCGTCGAGGTCGTTCGGCCGCAGGACGACGCGCGCAGCGAGCGCTTCGCGGAGGCACTCGTGGAGCGCCGCAAGCACCGCGGCATGACGATCGAGCGCGCGCGCGAACACATGCGGTCGCCGCTGATGTTCGCCGGCAGCCTGGTCGCGTCGGGCGCGTGTGACGCGGGGGTCGCGGGCAGCGAGGCGGCGACGGCGGACGTGATCCGCTCGGCGCTCTGGACGATCGGAACCGCGCGCGGTCTGCGCACCGTATCGTCGTGCTTTCTCATGCTGCTCGACGACCGCGCGTTGACGTACGCCGACTGCGGCGTCGTTCCCGATCCCACGGCCGAGGAGCTCGTCGATATCGCGATCGCGTCGGCGGAGAGTCACCGCAAGCTCGTCGGCCAGGCGCCGCGCGTCGCGCTGCTGTCCTTCTCGACCAAGGGCTCGGCGGACCACCCGCGCGTCGACAAGGTGCGGACGGCGGCCGAGCTGCTCGCCGAGCGTGCGCCCTCGTTGACGAGCGACGGCGAGCTGCAGGTCGACGCCGCGCTCGTACCGTCGGTCGCCGAGAAGAAGGCGCCGCGCTCGCCGCTCGCCGGCCGCGCGAACGTGCTCGTCTTCCCCGACCTCGACTCGGGCAACATCGCCTACAAGCTCACCCAGCGCCTCGCGGGTGCGACCGCGCTCGGACCGCTCGTTCAGGGTCTGGAGCGCCCGTTCATGGATCTGTCCCGCGGCTGCGACGTGAACGACATCGTCAACGTCGCCTGCATCGCCGCCGTTCTAGGAGGCTGAAGTGTCTCGCCGCATCCTGCTGCTCCTCGTCGTGGTGCCGATCGTCAGCGCGTGTGCGCTCTTCCGTGTGTACGCGCCCGAGTACGACCCGGTGGTGCTCGAGTCGGGCGTCGTCGTGCACGACCTCGTCATTCCGAAGCACGGCGAGCGTGCGGCGACGGGCGACCTCGTCACCTTCCACTACGAGCTCACGCTGGAGGACGGCGAGCGCATCGATTCGAGCTGGGAGCGGGGCCAGCCGGTCGAGGCGCGCCTCGGCGACCGGAGCTTCCCGCCCGGGCTCGAAGAGGGGCTGATCGGCATGCGCCTGTACGGCCGGCGCGCGCTGCTCGTCCCCGCCGAGCACGGATACGGAGCCGGTGGACTCCCACCGCGCATCCCCGCGGATGCGGCGCTGCACTTCCTCGTCGAGCTGATGGCGATCGAGCCCGCGCCGTCGCCCTGATGGCGCGCGGCGAAGTCGATCCGCCCGACCACGAGGTCGACTTGCACGGCCTGCGCCCCGAGCAAGCCCTGCGCCGTCTCGCCCAGGAGCTCCACGCGTTGCGCGTATCCGGCGCGACGCGCATCCGCATCATCACGGGCCGCGGCTGGGGCAACCTCGAGCAGAAACCGATCCTGCGCGGTCACGTCGAGACGTGGCTGCGCGGCGCCGAAGCCGCGCGCTTCCGCGTCGTGCGCTTCGAGGTCGCGGCCAAGGGCGGCGCGCTCGACCTGACGCTCGAGTAGCGCTACGCGCGACCGACGCAGTACACGCCGAAGAGCACGACGATGCCGCCGAGCGCGGTTTGGAGGCTGAACGGTTCGCCGAGCAACACCATGGCGGCGACGAGCGTGACAAAGGGTTCGAGGTACAGCGTCGCGGACGTCCGGTGGATGCCGTACTCGCGCTGCGCGCGATACCAGAGCGCGAACGCGACGGCGTTGCAGAACACGCCAAGGTACGCGATCGCCGCGAGCGCACCGAAGAGCGTCGCGCCGGGGACGTCGGGTCGCGCGCCGAGGGCGAACGCCGGCACGATCAACAGCGCGCTCGCGACGGCCATCGTCGCTCCGGCGACGCGCGGCGCACCGCTGCGCTCGACGGCCTTCACCCCCGCGAGCGTGTAGACCGCCCAACTCACGCACGTCACGAGTTGGAGCGCGTCGCCGAAGCTCGCCTCCGACATGTCCGCCGGACTCTCGAGCGTGATGACCCACACACCGAGCGTCGCGACGGTGACTCCGATCCAACCGACTCCCCGCAGCCTCCGCCCGAGTGCGAACTGCGCGCCGAGCGCGGTGACGACCGGCGTGAAGCCGATGATCCAGCCCGTGTGCACGCTCGACGTGTAGAGCAGACCGTAGGCCTGGATCGAGAGGTGTCCGGCGAGCGTCACGCCGAGCAAGACACAGCGCGCGCGGTCCTCGCGCTCGGGAACGATGGGCTGGCCGCGTGCGCGCTGGAACGCCGCGAGGACGAGCGCGCCGAGCGCGAGCCGCATCGCCGTCAGCTCGAAGGGTGTGAAGCGGTTCAGCGCGAAGTCGACCGCGATGAACGAGCCGCCCCACAGGGCCACCGCGACGAGCGCGGCGTACGGGGGCTTGGGACGGGCGGGCGGCACGGCGCTGGGCGGAGGGGAGCGGATCGCGGGCCTCGTCGGGGCGTGCCCGGGGCCATGCTACTCGCGCGCGACGTCCGAATCGCCCGCCCTCGACCCGTCCGGGGAGGAGATTCTCGAGGATCCGCCCGGCTCTCGAGGCCCTGGGGCGACACATCCGACTCTGATATCGTAGGATCTAGATGTCATGATTGGACTCACCGGCACCGCCCGCCTGCTCAAGGCCCTGGGCGACGAGACGCGCATGCGGATCCTCAACCTGCTCGCCCAGGAAGAGCTCTCGTGCACGGACCTGATGGAGATTCTCAACCTCGGGCAGAGCCGCACCTCGACCCACCTCGCGCTCCTTAAGGAGGTCGGGCTCGTCGTCGACCGCCGCGCGGGTCGACGCAGCTTCTACTCGATCGCGCCCGGTCCGGCGGCCGGGTTCTGGGAGCGCACGCACGAGGAGAACAAGAGCACGCCCGAGTTCCAGACGGACTCGGCCGGACTGCAGGCGTTGCGCACGCGGCGCAAGGCCGAGTCGCGCGCCTACTTCGACCGCGTCGCGGCGAGCTTCGGCGACGAGCTCCTGCCCGGTCGCACCTGGGAGGGACTCGCGCGCGCGCTCCTGCAGCTCGCGCCACGCGCGCGCTTCGCCGACCTCGGCATCGGCGACGGGATGCTCACGCTCATGCTCGCGGAGAACGCGTCGCTCGTCACCGCCGTCGACATCTCGCCCGAGATGCTGACGCAGCTGCAAGCACGCGCGCGCTCGAAGGGGCTCGACAACATCGAGCTCATCGAGAGCGACATCGAGGACCTCCCGCTGCCGGACGAATCGCACGACGTCGTCGTCGCGAGCCAAGCCTTGCACCACGCGGCGACGCCGGCGCGCTGCCTCAGCGAGGCGCACCGGATCCTGATCCCGGGCGGACGCCTGCTCGTCATGGACCTGCTCGCCCACAACGAAGAGTGGGTGCGCGACAAGCTGCAGCACACGCAACTCGGCTTCACCGAGAACGCCCTCGCCGAACTGATCGAGTCCGCCGGCTTCGAGCGCGTGAACGTCTTCCGCGCGGCGCGCGACCCGCAACCGCCCCACTTCATGACGCTGGTCGCGACCGCGACCAAGGCCTGATTCATCACGATGAACACCTCGATTCTGGACGCCCTCAAGCAACGCGTGCTCGTCATCGACGGCGCGATGGGCACATCGATTCACTCCTTCGACCTGGACCTGGAGGCGGACTACCAAGGCCTCGAGAACTGCTGCGAGATCATCAACGTCACGCGTCCCGACGTCATCCGCTCGATCCACGCGTCGTTCTTCGACGTCGGCTGCGATGCCGTCGAGACGAACACGTTCGGCGGGATGCCGCACGTGCTCAAGGAGTTCGGTCTCGAGAACCGCGTCGACGAGATCAACGCCGCGGCGGTGCGTGTCGCGCGTGAGGCCGCGGACGAGTATTCGACCCCCGAGCGCCCGCGCTACGTCATCGGCTCGATGGGTCCGGGCACCAAACTCGCGACGCTCGGCCAGATCTCGTACGACGAGCTGAAGACCTCCTATCGCGAGCAGGCCGTCGCGCTCGCGACCGCGGGCGTCGACGCCTTCCTGATCGAGACGGCGCAGGATCCGCTGCACTGCAAGGCGGTCGTCAACGCGGCGATCGAGGCGCGCGACGAACTCGGACGCGAAATTCCGATCTTCGTCAGCGTGACCATGGAGGTCACCGGAACGATGCTCGTCGGCACCGAGATGGCGGCCGCGATCGCCCTGCTCGCGCCGTATCCCATCGACCTGCTCAGCATCAACTGCGCGACTGGTCCGCGCGAGATGAGCGAGCACGTGCGCCTGCTCGGGCAGTCCTGGCCGCGCAACATCGGCTGCTTCCCGAACGCCGGCTTGCCGCAGCTCGTCGACGGACAACCGAGCTACCCGCTGTCCCCCAACGAGCTCGCCGACTGGCTGAAGCGCTTCGTCGAGGAGGACGGACTGAACCTCGTCGGCGGCTGCTGCGGCACGACGCCCGAGCACCTGCGCGCCGTCGTCAAGGCGATCGGCACGCGCGCACCGAAGCCGCGCAAGCCCTCGCTGCCGCCGCAGGCGACGAGCCTTTACCACGCGGTCGACCTGCGCCAGGAGAGCTCGGTGCTGCTCGTCGGCGAGCGCTCGAACTCGAACGGCTCGAAGAAGTTCCGCGAGAGTCTGCTCGACGGCGACATCGACACGCTGGTCAAGATCGGCCGCGATCAGGTGAACGAGGGCAGCCACTGCATCGACGTGTGCACGGCGTACGTCGGTCGCGACGAGGTGGCCGACATGACCGGGCTGATCGCGCGCTACCGCACCGAGGTCTCCGCACCGCTCGTCATCGACTCGACCGAGGTGCCGGTGCTGCGCGAGGCGCTCAAGCTCGCGGGCGGACGCTCGATCATCAACTCGATCAACCTCGAGGACGGCCTCGAGAAGTGCCGCCAGGTCCTGCCGATCGCCAAGGAGCACGGCTCCGCGGTCATCGCGCTGACCATCGACGAGAAGGGCATGGCGAAGGAGGTCGAGGACAAGGTGCGCATCGCGCGCCGCATCCACGACCTGTGCGTCCAGGACTACGGAATGCGGCCCGAGGACCTGTTCTTCGACGTCCTGACCTTCACGGTGTGCACCGGCAACGAGGACGACCGCAAGCACGCGATCAACACGCTCGAGGGCATCCGGCGCGTGCGCGAGGAGCTGCCCGGCGTGAACACGCTGCTCGGCCTGTCGAACGTCTCGTTCGGCCTGCGCCCCGCCGCGCGCCACGCGCTGAACTCGGTGTTCCTGCACCACGCGCAGGAGGCCGGCCTCTCCGCCGCGATCCTCCACGCCGGGCGCATCGAACCGTTGCACCACATCGAGCCCGAGGTGCGCCAGGTCTGCGAGGACCTGATCTACGACCGCCGGCGCGAGGGCTACGATCCGCTGCACAAGCTGATGGAGCTCTTCGACGGCGTCGACGTGAAGGCGCGCATGGCCGCGCGCGTCGTTCCCGAGGACGTGTTCGAGCGCCTCCAATGGCGCATCGTCGAGGGCGAGAAGCCGGGGCTCGACGAGGACCTCGACCTCGCGCTCCAGTCGAAGACGCCGCTCGACATCGTGAACGTCGACCTGCTCGCGGGCATGGCGGTCGTCGGCGACCTGTTCGGTCGCGGCGAGATGCAGCTGCCCTTCGTGCTGCAGTCCGCCGAGACGATGAAGAAGGCCGTCGCGCACCTCGAGCCGCACATGGAGCGCCTCGAGGGCGAGACGCGCGGCAAGATCCTGCTCGCGACCGTGCGCGGCGACGTGCACGACATCGGCAAGAACCTGGTCGACATCATCCTCTCGAACAACGGCTACACGGTCTACAACATCGGCATCAAGCAGCCGATCGAGCACATCCTCGACGTCGCGAACGAGCACAAACCGGACGCCATCGGCATGAGCGGACTGCTCGTGAAGAGCACCGTGATCATGCGCGAAAACCTGCTCGAGATGAACCGGCGCCAGATCAAGACGCCGGTGATCCTCGGGGGCGCCGCGCTCACGCGTTCGTACGTCGAGTCGGACTGTCGCGAGACGTTCGAGGGTCCGCTCTACTACGCCAAGGACGCGTTCGAGGGGCTCAACGTCATGGAGCGCGTCATGGCCCGCGAGGAGCGGCCCGCGCCCGCGAAGAAGAGCGCGCACAAGAGCGCCGGCACGCGCGCGCGCGAGGCGCAGGAGCTCGCCATGGCCACGGCCGCCAAGGCGGCCAACGAACTCGGCGGCGACCGGCCCGCGCCCGAGGTCGACGAGCCCGCGTTCGAAGTCGCTGACATCCCGCGCGACATCGAGTACCCGAAAGCGCCGTTCTACGGACCGCGCGTGGTCGAGGGCATCTCGATGCAGACGGTGCTGCCGTTCATCAACGAGTCCGCGCTCTTCAGCTTCCAATGGGGCTATCGGCGCAAGGGCAAGCCGACGAAGGAGCACGACCTCTTCGTCGACGAGCACGTGCGCCCGATCCTGCACGCGCTCGCGAAGCAGTGCGAGGACGAGCAGATCCTGACGCCGAAGGCGGTGTACGGCTTCTGGCCCTGCATCCCCGAAGGCGAGCGATTGATCCTGCTCGACCCCGAGGACCTCGGTCGCGAAGTGGCGTCGTTCTCGTTCCCGCGCCAGAACGGGAAGAAGCACCTCTGCATCACGGACTTCTTCCACAGCAACGGCTCGCCGGACGTCGTCGCGCTGCAAGCCGTCACGATCGGGCAGCAGGCGTCGGACGTCGCGCGCGAGTGGTTCGCGGACAACCGCTATCAGGACTACCTGCACCTGCACGGTCTGTCCGTCGAGTCGGCCGAGGGGCTGGCCGAGTACATCCACAAGGAAGTGCGCGCGGGCCTCGGTATCGCGCAGGACGACGCGCGCGACATGCGCCGCATCTTCAAGCAGGGCTATCGCGGCAGCCGCTTCTCGTTCGGCTACCCGGCTTGCCCGCACATGGGCGACCAGGAGATCCTGCTCGACCTGCTCGGCGCCGATCGCATCGGCATCAAGATGGGTGACGAGGAGCAGCTCTGGCCCGAGCAGTCGACCTCCGCGCTCGTCTGCCATCACCCGAGCGCGAAGTACTTCACGATCTGACGCGCATGTCCGTCGATCTCTCCAGCTACGCGTCGGCGCTCGAGCGCGTGCTCGAACCCGAGGTCATGGACTCGGCCGAGGACGCGCACGAGTACGACGCGATGGACCACCGCGCGGCCAACGCGTCGTTCGTGGCACGCCTGGTCGAGCTCGGCGCGCGGGGCTCGATGCTCGACATCGGAACGGGCCCCGGCACGATCCCGTTGCTCGTGTGCGCGGCGATCGACGACGCGCGCGTGATCGGCATCGACCTCGCGACGCACATGCTCGCCGCCGCCGAGCGCCACGCCGCGGCCTCACCGCACAGGGCGCGCGTCGAGTTCCGCCGCGCGGACGCCAAGCGCCTCGAGTTCGAGGACGGACGCTTCGACACCGTGTTCTCGAACACGATCCTGCACCACATCCCCGACCCCCTGCCCTTCCTGCGCGAAGCGGCACGCGTCCTGGCGCCGGGCGGCTGCCTCCTGATTCGCGACCTCTACCGCCCCACCGATCGCACGCGGCTCGACGCGCTCGTCGCGCAGCACGCGGGGAACGACACGCCCTACCAGCGCAAGCTGTTCGCCGACAGCCTGCACGCCGCGCTGACCCCGGGCGAGCTGCGCGAGTACGCGAACGCCGCCGGATTCGCGCGGGCCGAGATCACGGTCGACTCGGACCGCCACGTGTCGCTCCAGCTGCGCAAGACCGCGACCACGTAGTCACAGCGAGCGCTCGGCACCGGAATCGACGACCTTTCTGCTCCAGCTCGACGGCGCGTTCGGAACGGAGCTCAGTCCTCGTCCGGCTCGTCGCCGTCGTCCGCGTCGTCGTCCCGGTGCCTTCGCCCGCCGCGCTCTTCGACGCTCCGCGCCGCGGACGCGTCCTCGTCTTCGAAGTCCATCATCGCCGGCACGTCCGGGTCATACGCGATCACGCCGAGTCCGAGGTGCAACGGCCCGAGCGTGATCGACGCGCCGGCGAACCCGAGCTCGAAACGGAACAGCTTCCAGATCACGAGCTGCGCCATCGCGCCGGGGCTACGCCCGTCGAACAGGTCGAAGTGCAAGAGGTGCTCTTCGGCCGCGATCCCGAGCGCGGCGTGGGCGTTGATCAACCCGTAGGACTCGATGCGCGGCGGATCGTTGCGCGAGTCGACGCTCAGGACGGTGCACCCGGACGCGGCGAACACGAGCGGAGCGAGAAGGAGGAGGCGAAGGCGCATGGGAGTGGACTCGGTCGGGGACGAAGGCGAGTGGGGGCTCGCGGCGCCATACGCGGCGCGCGGTGCGGCGTTACGGGCGCGCGTCAGTTCGTCCCGAGCAACGATCGCGCTTCGAACAGGACGTCCTCGAGCCGGCCGCGGTCGTAGGCCAGGTCGGGGCGGTTCTCGACCGACGTGGTCGCGGCATCGAGCGCGTCGGCGGCGAGCGCGGGTCGACCGGTCGCGTGGCGCGCCATGGACAGGAAGATGAGGCGCACGACCTCTTCGTACGGCGAGAGCGCGGCGACGTCCTGGTCGATGCGACCGAGCAGCTCGCGCGACAGCTCGCCCGCGCGCTCGAGCATGGCGACCGCGCCGTCGTACATTCCGCCGCGATAGCGCGCGGCGCCCAGCGCGAGCAGCACGCCGGGCAACCCGGCGCCCCCGTCCATCGAATGCGCGGCCTCGGCGCGGCGCAGGGCGAGCGCGTACACCGCCTCGGCGTTCTCCGGAACCAGCGCGTCCTCGAGGCTGCGGGCGTGGAGCAGCCGCGGGTCCTCGCCGCGCATGTTCGCGAGCAGGATCGCCTTCTGCCGCACGTCGGCGTCGATCGTCCGGTCGAGCTGGAGCTCGCGTCGCACGTCGGCGGCGAAGAAGTGCTGCTCGAACAGGCGTTCGACGATCGGCGCGGCACGCTCGCGGAGCGCGCGACTCTCGAGATACAGACGCCGACGCTCGCCGACCGGCGGCGTCTCCCAGATGCGCATCGCGCCGCTCGCGGCGGCGCCGAGCAGCCGCGAGCCGTCCGCGCTGAACGCGAGCGCGGTGATCTTCTCGTCCGGCCAGGTCAACGACAGCACGGACTTCGCGTCGACCGAGTCACGGATGCGCACGGTGCCGTCGGGGCTGCCGCTCGCGATCCGGTTGCCGTCGGGGTGGACGGCCACCGCACGCGCATCGCGCCGGTGGTCCCCCACGAACACGACCTTGTTGGTCTCCATGTCCCAGATACACACCTCGCCGCGCAGCGTGCCGGCGACGACGTGCTTGCCGTCCGTCGAGAACGCGCAGTCGTGGAAGTAGCTGCCGCGGTGCAGGCGCTTCTCGTAGTCGCCCCCATCGAGCTCGCGCACGACGATGTCGTTGCCTGTCGTGGCGACGAAGCGCTTGCCGTCCGGGTGGAGCGTCAGATTCGAGAGCGCGGCGCGATAGCCGACGAACTCGCTGAGCACGAGCCCTGTCTCGACGTCGAAGATGCGCACGTTCTTGTCCGCGCACGACGTCGCGATGCGATCGCCCCCGGGCAGGACCATCATCCCGCGCACGGGCTCGTCGTGCATGTACACGCCACGCTCGGTGGCGGTCTCGGCGTCGAAGCGCCGCACCGACCTGTCGATCGATGCAGAGAAGAAGTGCTCTCCGTCGGAATCGAACGCGAGCGCGACGATCGCGCCCGCGTGCACGCGGATGCGCCGCAACGGTTCGCCGGTGAACGCGTCCCACACGACGATCTGCCCGCCGTCGTCGCCCGAGACGATGCGTCGACCGTCGGGGCTGAACGCGAGCGCGTCGACGCTCTCCCGATGAACGCGCAGGTCCGTCGACGAGAGGTCGCCGCGCGCGTCCCAGAGCTTGAGGATCCCGCTCTCCGAGCCCGAAGCCACGACGCTTCCGTCGGGACTGAAGCGCGCCGCGAGCACGCTCGCCTCGTGACCACGCAGGATCGTGTCCTCGCCACTGGCGATGTCCCAGACGCGCACGGTGTTGTCCGTCGACGCGGTCAGGAGTCGGCTGCCCGCCGGGTCGTAGTCGAGCGACCGGATCGAGTCCGTGTGGCCGGAGAACGACGAGACGAGGCGTCCGCGATCGCTGCTCCATTGATTGACGAGCCCGTCGTCCCCGGCCGTGAAGACGCGCTCGCCGCCGTCGTCCCACGCGACGACCAACACGGCGCCGGCATGGCCGAGGAGCTGCGTGACGCGGCGCCCGCGCTCGGCGTCCCAGATCGACACCGTGCCGTCGAACGATGCGGAGGCGAAGCGCTTGGAGTCCGCGCTCCAGGCCAGGTCGCTGATCGCGCCGGTGTGCGGTGGAAGCCGGTGCACGATCTCGCCGCTCGCGTTCCAAACGATCACGGATCCGTTGTCCGCGCCGCTGGCGAGGAAGCGCCCGTCGCGGCTGTAGGCGACCGCGCCGACGCGCGCCTCGTGCCCGACGACACTGGCGGACGGCAGCTTGAACATCTCGTGCGCGGTCGTGCCGTCGAACACGCGCACGTTCGCGTCCATCCCGACGATCGCGATGCGCTGCGCACCCGGCGAGGCCGACATCGCGAGCGGAGTGAGCGCCCCGAAGGTCGTCGCCGTGACGATGGCCAGGCGGATCGGCTCGCGGTCCAGCGTCTCGCCGGTACGCGAGTCCAAGAAACGCATGCGTCCGTCCCGCGACAGGACGAGCAACGTCTCGCCGTCGGAGCTCCAATCCAAGCGGTCGATCGGACGCGTGTAGTTGCGGCCGAAGGTCTCGAGCGCCGGGTGCGAGCGGAGGAAGAGGTGATCCCACTCCCATTCGCGCAGGGTCGTCTTGCTCGCG
>JAJDEV010000102.1 GCA_029259605.1 Planctomycetota bacterium
CACCGCGGGCTGCTAGCTCGCTGGCATCCGCGGGGTTTTTCGGCCGGACCTCTACACCTCCCCAGTGTGGACGTGCCGCTCTTTCTGGCGTCGCCGCTGACGATCCTCCCCGTCGGTGTGATTCCGTCCACGGGCGCGCCCGGCCTCGTCGACCCGGACGACCTCGGCGTCGGCGACCTTGGACGGCGACGGATTCGACGACCTGGTGTTCGGCGAGCGCTATAAGAAGCTGCACGTGTTCCGCGGGGCGTCGCCCGCGCGGGCGAGCGCTCCGGATCAGACGCTCGTCACGCCGTTCTTCGGGGACGGCTTGATCGCCGCGCTCGGCGACGTCGACGGCGACGGCCTGGCCGACATCGCCGTCGAGGGCAGCGCCGACGCGTGGTACCTGTTCCGCGGTTCGTCGGGCCTCTCGCCGGCGCATCCGGTGCCCGGCCTGCGCAGCTCTCCGTCGTGGACCTACCGCCGCTCGGACACGGCGTACTCGCTGCAGGTCGGCGGAGTCGGCGACCCGAACGGGGACGGGACGCGCGAGGTCCTCGTCGGTGAGTACCCCTCGAAGCTGGGGCAAGGCACGGGTTCGGTCGTCGGCTTCTACAGCCTGTGACCTGACCGGGGTCGTTGTTGCTCCCGCGTGCGGATTCGTTCGGATCTCGAGCAACCGAAGCGCGTTGCCGCAGTCCAGTTCGGGTCGAGGGCCTGGCCGCCCTCCCAGGAGGGACTGCCGCATGTTCGCGCCGCCGTGCTGCCCATATCCAGACTGCTCCGAGCATCTTGACCCCGACAAGTCGTTCTACTCGCGACACGGCACCTATCGGCCCGCGTGCCGCCGGCGTCCCGTACCGCGCTTCAGGTGTCGAGCGTGCAAGCGCACGTTCTCGCGCCAGACGTTTCGCATCGACTACCGGGACCGCCGACCGGATCTGAACGCGGCGCTCTTCTCCATGACCGCTTCGGGCGTTGGCATCCGCCAGAGTGCTCGTATCCTCGGCCTGTCGCTGCGCAGCGCCCAGCTCAAGCTGCGCAAGATCGACCGACATCTCCGGCTACTGACGGAGTCGGAACGAGGCTCTCGCGGGGCGGCCGGAGTGGGAGCGACGAAGCATTCATCCGCTCTTGCGCGCGCGCGGATCGAGCGCTGCCTGGACGTCGAACTCGCACGACCGTCCAGCGCGTCCGTTGAAGCAGCCTGGCGTGAGGCGCGCTAGCGCTTCTCCTCGGGGCGGAAGTCGGCCACCGTCAGCCCGGGGCGCAGGTTCGCCTCGAGCACGGCCACCCTCTGGGCGGCGACCTCCGCGAAGCCGGATCCAGCGTCGCCGCCGCGTACGAACGGAAAGACGTCCAGGTTGAGCGGCATCAGGAAGCCGTCCTGCGCGGTGTAGTTGCGCAGGCGGATCAGCATCGGCGGCGCGGGCGCGCGGCCGGGTGTGAGCTGCTCGCGGATGATGGCGTAGTTCGGTAGGTCCTTGGACGCGCCGCGTGCGTCTTTGTTCGGGAGCGCGAGGTCGACGACGTACACCGCGCCCTGCGCGGCTCCCTCGTCGCCGTCGCGCTTGACGAGCGCGAAGTCCGGGCTCGTCACGCGCAACCACAGCATGCGTTCGGTCGTGCGGCGCAGCGTTGACCACAGTTCGCGCGGCGGTTCGGGGAGCAGCTTCAACGATTGGATGCGCAGCTTGGACGGGTCGGTGAGCGAGACGAAGTTCTTGGCGATCGAGAGCATCTCGTTGATCTGCCGCCGGTCCTCCTCGTACTCGAAGCCGGCGAGCTCGACGAGGCCGTCCTTCGAGTCGAGCCAGTAGTCGCGCTGCTTCGCGCCCGACCGTCCGGTCTTGCTTCCCGACGGCAGCGCGAACTCGATGCAGTCCGGCGCGAGGTAGCGATAGTCGAAGGTCGCTTCGTTGCGCTTCACGCCGTCGCGGAACACCGCTTCGGCGCGCAGCGTGAACGCGCTGATCGGCGCGCGCTTCGCGTCGTTGCCGGCGCTCGCCGCGAGGACGCGTTCCCAGGCTTCGCGCGCCTCGACCGACGCGGACGCCACGCCGTCCTGTGCGCCGGCAGTGTCCGCGGACGTCTGCGGCAGTGCGCGCGCCGAGGCGTACGGAGCCGCGAGGAAGAGGATGAAGGCCAGGCGGGCGAACGAGCGATCGTGCATGTCGGGAACTCGGGGAGCGGCGGTCCGAGCGAGAGTACGCGGGCTGCGTGCCGGGCGCCAGTTAGACTCCACGCGTGACGGACCTCGAACCCTTGGTGTTGCTCGTCGGCGTGACTGCCGCGGGGAAGACGGAGCTCGCGCTGCGCGCCGCCGAACGCGCGCACGCGACCATCCTGTCGATGGACTCGATGCTCGTGTATCGGGGGATGGACATCGGGACCGCGAAGCCGGATGCGGCCGAGCGCGCGCGCGTGCCGCACGCGCTCATCGACCTGGCTGCGCCCGACGAGCGCTACGACCTCCAACGCTACGTCGCCGACTTTGCGGCGGCCGAGCGCGACGCGCGCGCGGCCGGCACGGTGCCGTTCGCGGTGGGCGGGACGGGGCTGTACCTCCAGGCGCTCGCGTACGGCGTCTTCGCCGGACCGCCGACGGACCTCGCGTTGCGCGACCGACTGAAGGCGCGCACCGCCGACGTCGGACGGGCGGCGATGCACGCCGAGCTCGCGCGCCTCGATCCGCGCGCGGCCGAACGCATCCACCCGAACGACGAGAAGCGCGTCCTGCGCGCCTTCGAGGTCTACGAACAGACCGGCCGGCGCATCTCCGACTGGCAGGAGGAGTGGGACGCGGATCGTCCCGGCCGCCCACGGCGGATCCTGGGCGTGATGCGCGACGAGCCGGAGCTGACCGAGCGCATCCGCCGCCGCACGTTGCGCATGCTCGACGCCGGTTGGGTCGAGGAGGCGCGCGCGATCCGGGACGGCGTCGGCTTCGGACCGACGGCGCGCCAGGCGCTCGGTTACCGCGAGGTGCTCGAGCTCGCCGACGGCACCGCGACGCGTGACGAAACGCTCGAGCGCATCGTGCTGCGCACACGCCAGTTCGCGCGGCGCCAGCGCACGTGGTTCCGACGCTTCCCGGAGATCCTATGGATCGACCCCGACAGCGCGGACGCCACCGGGGTCGTGATCGAAGCGCTGGGCTCGGCGGGGCCTAGCAGCCCGTGGTGAAACTCACGCCACCCTCGAACGGCGCTGGATCCGCGCTGCCTGCGTTCCGCGTCCTCCGAGTATCCACCAATACGCGTCGTCAGCGCGCCTTGCCAGCACGGATCCATCACCCTCCGACGATGGCGTGAGT
>JAJDEV010000103.1 GCA_029259605.1 Planctomycetota bacterium
CCACCAATCCGCGTCGTCCCCGCCCCTTGCCCGCCCGTATCAAACACCCTCCGCAGTTGTTGTCAGTTTCACCACGGGCTGCTAGTCGCCGGCGAGGCGAATCCGGCGCACGGTCATCGGTGCGAGCACCGTGTGCGCCGCGGTCGTCGACGCGTTCTCGTTCACGTAGAGCGTCTTGCCGTCCGGGCTGAACGCGATGTCGTTCGGGAACGAGAACGTCGCCTCGAGCGCCGGGCCATCGTCGTGGCCGCGCTCGCCCGACCCGGCGAACAGCTCGATCGCGCCGTCGAGCGACACGCGATAAATCTGGTGCGCGGATCGCGCGACGGCGTAGAGCGCGCCCTCGTGAAGCACGAGGTGCCCGTTGTTGTTCCCCGGCAGCGTCGCGAGCCGTGTGACTTCGCCGTCCCAGCCGACTTTGACCACGTCGCCGTTGTTGAAGTTGCAGACGTAGAAGTTGTGCTCCTCGTCCAGCACGATGCCGTTCGGACACGAGAGCAACGGATCCGTCGCGAAGACCGACGCCTCGCCTTCGGGCGTCACCTCGACGATCGAGTTCGCTCCGCAGTTCGCGACGAACAGCGTGCCCTCCTCGTCGACGGCGACGCCGACGGGCGAGTTGAAGCCATTCCGTGCCACAACGGTCGCCGTGCCGTCCGGCTCGACGCGCGAGATGAAATTGCCGCCGATGCTCGACTGATAGAACGCGCCGTCGGGTCCGATCGTGTTCCCCGACGCGCCGCGCAGTCCGCTGACGAAGACCTCCGCGTCGCCCGTTCGCGGATCGATCCGATAGACCTTGTCGCCGCCCTGACTCGGTCCGCCGAGCGACGATCCGAAATCGGCGCAGTACACGAAACCCTCGGCATCGACCTCCATTCCGCCGGTCCCGCCGTCGAGCTCGGCGCAAAGCGTGTCGACCATCCACGTCGACGCAACGTCCTCTTGCGCGGCCTTGTCACCGTCCTGGGAAACGAACCCGAGCAGCGTGGCGAGGAGGAGCGCGGCGGTGAGCTTCATGCTCGCAAGCTACCGGCGCGCGCGCGGACACCGCAAGGTGCGCGCGACGGCGGCGACCGAGTCGGAACGTCCGCCTTACCGGTCTCGCTCGGTCGCGGGGGAATGCGAACCGCAGCGGCACCTTCACACGGGGGAGAAACGTGATCGGACGGGCATGCCGTGCGGTTCGCGAAGGCCGAGTCTGTGGGGCTCCGCGCGCGCGATGTCAGCTTTCGATCGGCTTGGCCGACTCGCGTCGCCCCTGACACGAATCCAAGCAGTGATCGATGACATCCGACGCCGTGAGGATCCCCACGACCCGATTTGCGTCAACGACGGGAAGGCAACTGATCCTGCGCGCGAGCATCGTCTTGGCCGCGTCCACCATCGTCGCGTCGGGCGAAGTGGAGACGGGCGCGTTCGTGAGGATCTCGTCGACCGTCGTGTCGGCGTGGCGTCCCGCGCCGACCGCGCGCCGCAGGTCGCGATCCGACACGATGCCGACGAGCACGCCGCGCTCCTCGACGATCAGATGGCGGATGCCGTTTGCCCGACACAGGTTCGCCGCCTCGCTGATCGACGTCGCCCACGCGATCGTCGTCGGCGTTCCGGTCATCTTCGAGCTCACCGTGCAGGTCCCGCCTTCGGCGCCCGCATGCATGCGCTCGTCGGCGATCGCCTCGAGCAGATCCATCTCGCTCAGGATCCCGAGCAGTCTCTTTCCGCGCACGACCGGAACGCAACCGATGCCGTAGTGCAGCAGATCGACGGCGGCGGTCGCGATCGTGTCGTCCGGCGACACGGAGACGACCTTCGAGTGCATGATCGCGTCGACCGTCTTCGCGCTCGGCAACGCGCGACCGTGGGCCGCGTGGACGCGCAGTGGCAGGCCTGCCGTCGTCTCGAGCATGTCGCGATCGGACAGGATGCCGACGAGTTCGGCGTCCTGGACAACGGGCAGGTGGCGGATCCGATGCTGCTCCATCATCGCGAGCGCGCTGTCGAGCGACGTCGCCGGCGTGACGGTGATCGGGCAGGCGGTCATGAGTTCGGACACGTGCATCGCGCACCTCCTCGGGCTGAGCGCGGCGAACGACGACCACATCGTCGCCGTCCGCGCGCCGAGAGTGTCGGCGATCGGCGCCCGTCAAACCCTGGGACGAAGGGCCCAAACGGGTGCGAAGAACGGCGTAACGCCCACTGCCATCGCGGCACACCGCCCGCATTACGCCTGTTTCCGAAGCCGCCTACGCACTTCGACGGCGCGAGTCTCCGCGGCTGGGGTCGTACACATGGGGGCAACGCTGCCAAGCTCTCCGTTCCGCCCCACGCTCGATGCCATGAAGAAACACATCCTGGTCACCTCAGACATCTCGCCCGAGGCCGCCCGCGCGTACAAACCGGTCGCCGATCTCGCACGACTCATCGACGCCGAGGTCACCGTACTCCACGTCCTGTTCATCGCGGCCAACACGGGCCACGCGATCGCGATGGGAACGCCGGTCGGCTTCACGCACATCGAGGGCGAGCGTGTGACGGTCACGCGCGCGCTCGAAGAGCACGTCATGGGTCACTTCGACGGGCTCGACGTCACGCTGTGTGTCGAGGCGGGTCCGGATGTGGCGCGCGCGATCTCGAACTACGCCGACGAACACGACGTCGACTTGATCGCGATCTCGACCCACGGACGATCGGGGCTGAAGCGCCTCGTGCTGGGGAGCGTCGCCGAACGCGTGCTGCGCTATGCGCACACGCCGGTGCTGTGCTTCCCGCCGGAGAAGAAGACCGTGGTCGCCGGCGACGCGTCGGACGCGAGTTCGAAGCAGAGCCAAGGCGCCTGACGCCTTGGCCGACGACACGCCGCGCGCCGAATCGTGCGCCGCGACGGGCTTCCGGATACCGTAGCGCCCCGCCATGGAACGACCGACCCTGCGCCAGCTCGAGTACTTCGTCGCCCTCGCCGAGAAGCTGAGCTTCCGCAAAGCCGCGGAGGCGACCTTCGTTTCGCAGCCCGCGTTGTCCGCGCAGATCGCCGCGATGGAAGCGATGCTCGGCGTCGAACTGTTCGAGCGCGGCCCACGCGGCGTGCGCTTGACGCGGGCGGGCGAAGCGCTCGTCGAGCGTGCGCGTGAGACGCTGGCGGCATCGGACCGCATCGGGGAAGCCGCGCATTCGTTCACCGCTCCGCTGACGGGGCCGCTGCGTCTCGGCGTCATCCCGACGATCGGCCCCTATCTGCTGCCCAAGGTCCTCCCCGCGGTTCGCGAGGCGTACCCGGAGCTGCGCCTCTTCCTGCGCGAGGACATGACCGATCGCCTGCTCGCGGAACTCGAAGCGGGACAGCTCGACGTCCTGCTGCTCACGGTCGACATCGACCTCGGGAACGTCGCGACGGTCACGCTCTTCTCGGATCCGTTCGTCGTCGCGACGTGCGCGTCCGACGAGCTCGCGCAAGCGAAGGAGGCGCGGCTGTCCGACCTCGAGGGCCGGAACATGCTGCTGCTCGACGAGGGACACTGCTTGCGCCAGCAGACGCTGCCGTTGTGCGAGCGAGCGGGCAGCGACGATCGGACCGGCTTTCGCGCTTCGAGCCTCGCGACGATCACGCAGATGGTGGCGGGCGGTCTGGGCATCACGCTCCTCCCGGAGCTCGCCGTCGAGCGCGAGTCGAGCGCCGCACCCCAACTGCGCACGGTCGCGTTCGGACCGGACGGACCGTCGCGCGCCATCGGGCTCGCGTGGCGCATCGCCTCGCCTCGCTCCGACGAGTTTCGCGCGTTCGGTGAGACGCTGACCGGCGCGTACGCGCGCTGCTAGCCTGCTACGCTCATGGGCGTCATGCGGCCCCGCTCGAAGAACGTCCTCTGTCTGCTCGCGCTCGTTGGGCTCTCGACGCCGGCGTCCGCCCAACGCATCGGCGCGGCTTCAAACGACCTGCCCACGGACATCGGGAGCTGCCTCGAGAGGGTGACGGCCGCGAACGCCGCGCACGACCTCGCCGCGCAGCGCCGGCTGCTGCTGCACGCGGAGACGCTCACCGGCCGACCGGAGGATGCCGCAGATGTGCAGCGCCGGATCGCGGTGCTCGATTGGAAGTTCGAGCGGCGCGTCGAAGAAGCACGCGCGCGCCTGCGACGCGCCACGTCCGGCGCCGATCCCGGAAAGGCGTGGCTCGCGCTCGCGCGCCTCGAGTACGACTGCGGTTGGATGCCGAGCGCGCGCGACGCGGCGGCGGAGGCGATGCGCGTCGGAACGACGGGCGAGACGCAGCGCGCGGGACGGCTCGCGTGGGCGGACGCGGTGGTCGCGTTCTACGTCGCGCTGCGGCCGTCGACCGAAGTGCAAGATCCCGAGGAGTTGCGCGCCGCGCTGGCGATCGCGCGCGACGCCGTCGTCGCCGAGCCGGGGCTCCTCGGTCCGTCGCGGACGCTGCTGCGCGCGGCGGTGCTCGCGGGAGACGGCGAAGCGCTCGTGCGCGCGTGGCGCTCGTACTACCACGTGGCGAGCGACGACGCGCTGCCGAACGCGCTCACGGACTCGGGCGCCGCGCTCCTGCGACTCGCGCCACGCCTCGGCGACGCCGACGCGCCTGCCGCCGAGCTGATCGCGCTCGTCGACGCGCTGCGCCGTTCGCACTTCCACGATGCGGCGGCCGCGCTCGCGTTCGATCCGCGCCTCGACGAGGTCGACCGCGAAGATCCGCGTGTGCGCGACGCGCTCGCGTACGCGCGCTTCGTGCGCGTGCTCCGGCAAGACACGGACCAGCACTACCGCAAGCTCGCGCATGGCGCGGCGAAGCGGCGCGACCTCGACGCGGTGGTCGGCGAGGCGTTGCTCGCGCTCTACGACGCGGTCGGCGAGCACCCGCGCGCGCGCAAGTTCGAGAAGCCGCGCTG
Organism: Planctomycetota bacterium; assembly: GCA_029259605.1. Taxonomy (GTDB): domain Bacteria; phylum Planctomycetota; class UBA1135; order UBA1135; genus OFTM281. The sequence goes on from JAJDEV010000103.1 coordinate 4,896, forward strand.
GTCCTGGCTCGAGGAGCGCTTCGGCGCGCACGGCAGCCTGTCGCTCACCGGCGAGCGGTACGACCTGCACTTCGGCCATGCCGTCGTCGACGAGAGTGTTCCGGTCGAGCAGTACGGGCACAGCGCAGTGCTGCGTTACGTCGCGCTCGACCACATGGTCAGCAACGGCTTCGACAGTTGGGCGTGGGAGGGCGGCGCGATGCACGGCGGTTGGGCCGGGATCGACACGATGTGGCACGTGCGCACGCCCTACGCGAACAGCGTCGTGGAGACCTGGCGCCGGTTGAACGACGGCGAGCAGCGCGTCGCGGCCGTGGAGCACATCGCGCGCGAAACCGTGCTCGACGAAGCGCGCGCGGCCGCCGATCCGCTCGCCTACCTCCCGGGGCTCGTCGCGCGCCTCGAAGCGAGCGTGCACGCCGAGCTCCTCGCGCGACTCGACCGGCTCGAGCTCTCACCGACCCAACGCCGCATCACGTTTCTGCGCGAGCTGGGCGACGCGCGCGTCGGATCGTCGATCCTGGCGCACGAAGGTCGGCACGCGATCGACCTGCGCATCGACAACTTCCCGCTCGCGACGCGCGAGTTCCGCGCGAAGCTGTCCGAGGTCGCCTTCGCCCCCGAGCCGCGCCTCGCGTTCGGCGCAATCCTCACGCCGAACATCGGCGACGGTTCGCCGCACGGGCAGGCGAACGCGATGGTGCTCGAGGGCGTGGTCGCATGGATGCGCGAGCACGCGGGCACGATCGAACGCATCGACTCCGACCGGCCGTTGCTTCCGCAGCTCGACCGACTCACGGATGAAGAGATGCGCGCGGCGGTGCGCTCGATGGACCCGCTCGCGCAGTAGTTCCGCCATGCTCCACACGAACACCACACTTTGGATCGCGTCGCTCACCACGTTCTTCGTCGCAGGCTGCGCGGCGCCGCCGCTCGCGCCCGGTCGGCACGAGCGCGTGCGCGCGAGCGAGCCGTTGCACTACGTCCTGATCGTCCCCGACGATCCCGCGCCGTCCGGCGGTTGGCCGCTGCTGCTGTTCCTTCACGGTGCCGGGGAGCGCGGCGACGACCTGGCGCTCGTCGACGTGCACGGACCGACGACGCAGCTCGACGCGTTTCCCGAGCTCGCCGAAGCCGTGATCGTCGCGCCGCAGTGCGCGGCCGAGGACTGGTGGCACCCGGACGAACTCGCGGCGCTCGTCGATGAGGTGTGCGCGCTCGTACGCGTCGACGACGCGCGTCTCTACGTCACCGGATTGAGCATGGGCGGATACGGGACGTGGGGTCTGCTCGCGCGCTACCCGCACCGGTTCGCCGCGGCCGTTCCGATCTGCGGCGGCGGAGACATCACGCGGCTGTGGACCGACCTCGGCGTCGCACCCGGCTTCGACCTCGACGGCTTGCGCGCGGCCAAGGACGTTCCGATCTGGGCCTTCCACGGCGACGCCGACCAGGTGATCCCGGTCGCGGAGTCGCGCCTGCTCGTCGCGGCGCTCGAAGAAGTCGGCGGCGACGTGCGGCTCACCGAGTACGCCGGCGTCGGACACGACGCGTGGACGCGAACCTACGCGGACGCGCGTGTGTACGCGTGGATGTTCGGCAAGGCGCGTCGCGACGCGGACGCGGAGCGTTGAGGCGGGCTCCGGGGGCGCTCGGGTTCGAACTTCGTTCCGCGCGCGCGCCCGCGGCGCGTTCTCGCGTCCGCGGCGGACGATCGACTTCGCGCGGCGGACGGACACCGTATGATGGGCCGTCGGCCTCGGCCCCATGCCGCCTTCACCTCCTCCCCGGAGCATCGATTCCCCATGAACAGACGTAGCTTTGCAGCGTGGCTCGTCCTGGCCAGCGCCATTCCCGCCGGCCTGATCGCCACATCCGCGACCGCGACCGCGCAGGACGACGCGCCGCACACGATCTCGAAAGCGGCCCAGACGCGCTACGAGGCGTTGCTCGCCGAATACCGCGACGGGATGAGCGCGTGGTCGACGGAGATGAGCGCCAAGGCGAAGGCCGCGCGAAACGCGGGCGAAGAGTTCGGCGATGACGAGTTCCCGTCGCCGCTGCCCGGGTACCTCGCCAAGTTCAAGGCGGCGTCCGACGAGTACGCCGGAACGGAGAACGCAGTGCCGTTCCTCGCCTGGATCGTCACGTCCGGCGCGCGCGAGGACATCGAACTCGCGCGGGCGTGCTTCACCACGCTCGCCTCGACGCACGCGGCCAGCCCGAACCTCGACGACCTGGTCTCGGTCCTTCCGAACGTCCACGGGATGTTCGGCGACGTCAACGCGTCGCTCACCGCGCTCGTCGACAAGTCGCCGAGCAAGAAGCTGCGCGAGTGGGCCACGTTCGCGCGCGATTCGCACGTGGTCGCCGCGGAGCCCCACGACTCGAAGGCGTACGACGAAGCGCTCGGTCGCTTGATCACGCTGAACGAAGCAACGGAGGACCAGCGGCTCAAGCCGCGCCTCGAGAGCAAACTCCTCATCGCCGAGAGTTTCGCGATCGGCATGGTCGCGCCGGACATCGAAGGCATCGACCTCGATGGAACGGCGTTCAAGCTGTCCGACTACGCGGGCAAGGTCGTCTTCGTCGACTTCTGGGGCGATTGGTGACCGCCCTGCCGGGCTCTCTACCCACACGAGCGGTCGCTCGTTGAAGAGATGAAGGACAAGCCGTTCTCCCTGGTCGGCGTGAACAGCGACAAAGTCGACGTGGCCAAGGACGCCATCGCGCGCAACAACCTGAACTGGCGCAGCTTCCAGAACTCGGTCGAGGGTCGCCCGGCGATCTCGGACGACTGGACGGTCGAGGGCTGGCCGACGATCGTCGTGCTCGACGCCGAACGCCGGGTGCGCTATCGCGGTCACGACGGCTACGCGGCGACCGACGTCGCGAAGCGCCTCGTCGAAGAGATGGCGACCGACTGAGCGCACGCGCGCGTACGATTGAAAGCACGGGCCGGCGCCTCTCGCGACGCCGGCCCGTTTGCGTTGGCGCCTACTTCCGGAGTGCGCGCTTCGCGGCCTTGCGGAAGGCTTCGGGCTGGTCGACCCACAGGCTGTGGCCCGCGTCCCGGATCTGCACGACCTCGATGTGCCCCTGGTCCGAGAACAAGAGCGGATACGCCGCTCCGCCGAAGTCGAGGAAGTCGTGGTCGCCCATGATCACGGTCACGGGAAACTTCGCGGCGCGCAGCGCGGGCAGGTAGTCGTAGGGTGACGGGAAGGTCGCGGACATCGCGCGCGCGACGGTCGTCGAATAGAACGCCTGCCCGCCCTTCAAGTGCGTCCAGCGCTCGATGCGAAAGAGGTTCGACGCGGCGAAGCGGATGCGCCACGCGCGCGACTCCTCTTTGCGCGAGAGCCCAGTCTTCAACAGATCCCAGGCGTCGAGCTCGGCGCGCACCTCGGGCCTGGACGCGAACGCCTGAAAGCGCTCGCCCGCGGTCTCGAACCCCTCTGGATAGGCGCCGCCCGGGAAATCGGTCGGCTCCATGCGCGACTTGGGTTGCGCGAGCGCGGTGAGGATCAACCCGCTGACGCGCTCGGGATGCCGGTCCAGGTACGCGAGCGCGAGCAGATTGCCGGCGGAGTGGGCGAGCAGGCGGAGCTGGTCGAGCCCGAGCTCGCGCCGCAAGAGGTCGAGGTCGGCCACGTGCCGATCGAGGTCGATGGCATCCTCGGAACACGGCGAACGCAACGAGCCGCGCTGGTCATAGAGAACGAAGTGCGCGTCGTCCTCGAGGCCGTCGACGGCGTCGAGAAGGTAGCCGTGCTCGGCGCCGAACCCGCCGTGAAGCACGACGACCGGCTCGCCGAGGCCGAGCTCGAAGACGTAGAGCCGGCACTTGCCGTCCTCGGTCGGCAGGTACCACTCCTCGCGACCCGTATCCGGATCGACGATCTCTTGGGCGTGGAGCGAAACGGCGGACGCGGTCGCGAGGAGCGGGAATGCTAGAGCACGGGAGAGCTTCATGGCGGTGCGGGGGTGGCGGTCGGACGATGGAGGCGGGAACCCGGTGGAGAGCGCGATCCGGTCACGGCCGGGGACACAATCGGTCGCTGGCGCAGACACAAGGCACACAGAGCGCCCGCTGCTTCGTCGTTCCGGCGTGACTCCGTATCGTGGAACACCATGGACGAGTCGAACGACGCGATCGCCGACGTGCTCGAACTCCTCGGGACGTGGCAGGAACTCCAGGGAGACGCCCCGTTCAAGATCCTCGCGTATCGCAACGCGGCGGAGGCGTTGCTGACGCTCGACCGCTCCGCCGCGGAGATGGTGCGCGCGGGCGAAGACCTGACGAAGCTCGACTCCATCGGCAAGGGCATGGCGAAGCGCATCGTCGACATCGTCACGGAAGGGCCCGGTCCCTATCGCGAGCGCTTCGAGCGCGAATCCGGCCCCGGTTTGTTCGAGCTCCTGCGCATCCCCGGCCTGGGTCCGAAGCGCGTGCGCCAGCTGCGTGACATGCTCGACGTGCGCTCGCCCGAGGACCTGCGCGCGGCGTGCGAGGCGCAGCGCGTGCGCGCCATCGAAGGCTTCGGCGAGAAGACCGAGGAGCGCCTGCTGCGGCGCGCGCGGCGTGCGTTGGGTGAGGACGCTTGAGCATGGGTCGCGACGCCGACATCCGCACCTCGGATCGCATGCTCCACAACACGCTGTGGCTCTTGGACCACTGCCTCGGGCGGAGGAACGTCGACCGCGTGCTCGCGACGATGCGGACGCGCGTCCGTGAGCGCATCGCCGCGTCGCTCGCGTCGAAGCCGGGCGCGGAGATTCGCCCCGTCGACCGGCGCCGCGACTTGTCGCCGGAGGAGTTCTGTCGCGAGTACTTGGACAAGGGTATTCCGGTCGTGCTCGAGGGAGCGGCGAGCGAGTGGAGCGCGACGCGCAAGTGGACGCCCGAGTGGCTCGCGGCGAACTACGGCGGCACGCCGGTGCGGCTCATCAACATTTCGGTCGAGGACGTCGCGTCGACCGAGCATCGGCACGAGGGCGAGGTGACGACGCTCGGCAAGACGATCGAGGACATGCTTGCGGGTTCGCGCGCGTACCCACGCTTCCTACCGCTGCTGCACGAGCACCCGGAGCTGACGCGCGACTTCGACCTCGACTGGCTGGCGAGCATGCGCGGACGCTTTCACTCGCGCACGCTCTACCAGATGTTCCTCGGGTCGGCGGGAACGAACACGGGGCTGCACAGCGCCATGGCGAACAACCTGTTCGTGCAGACACACGGGCGCAAACGCTGGCTGCTCTTCTCGCCGGTCTACAACCCCGTGTTCGATCCGCCGCTCGAGCGCTCGAGCTACTTCCTCTCGCGCGTCGACGCCGAGGCGCCCGACCTCGAGGCGTTTCCGCTCTTCCGCTACGTCGACGGCTACGAGACGGAAATCGAAGCGGGCGACATCCTCTACAACCCGCCGTTCTACTGGCACCAGGTCACGAACCCGACGCTGTCGATCGGCGTCGGCTACCGCTGGCTCGGCTGGCCGTCGATCGCGCGTTCGTCGCTGACGCAAACGCTGCTCACGCTGCTCGCGACCAATCCGCCGGTGTGGAAGGTCACGGGCAACAAGGCCGACTTCACGAAGACGTACGTCAGCGCGAAGTAGGCCGCGCCCCGGTCACTCGCGGTCGGCGAGGTGCTGCACGTCGGCGAGCTCCGCGCGTGTCGCCAGGGCGAGCGCGTCGTCACCCGCCGCATCGGCGGCGGCGGCGAGGCCGCGGAGCGACGCGGCGCGGCGCGGCGTGCGTGCGAGCGACGCCTGGAACTCGGCCACGGCGGCCTCGGCCTTGCCGGCCGCGAGCAGCGCTTCGCCGAGCGCCTCGTGCGCGGGGAGGACGACCGTCGGCGGACCGAAGTCGAAGCCCATTTTGTCCTCGAGGGCTGCCGCGCTACGCAGCAGTTCGAGGCCGAGCTTCTGCTCTCCTTCCGCGATGCGAATGGCGGCTTCGAGCTCGCGCGCCATGACCTCGGCCGCCATGCGGCCCGGACCGTCGACGATCTCGTCGACCGCGGATGCGGGTGCGCAGCAACTCGCGAGCGTCGCGCCGGCGACGACGTTGGCGTCGTCCCACAACGAGACACCGCGCATGTTGGCGGAGATCTGCTTCGCCTGGGTGGTGTCGGCGCGGCCGAGCGCGGTCAAGCCGCGCACCAAGTGGTCGGCCGCGATCGTCGGCGCCTCGAGGTCGTCGACGTCGATCTCGAGGTTCGCCGCAAAGCCGTCCCAGTCACGCGTTTCGATCACGTGCGCCGCGCGCGTCACCACGAGGTGATAGCGCGTGCGCTTCGAGCCGCCCGCCGCTTCCGACTCGGACGCGAGCTCCTGCAAAATCGCGGTCGCGTCGTCCATGCGTCCCTGCTGCAGGCGCGAGTAGTGCAGCCACCAGAGCGCGTGCCACGCGCGCTCGTCGACGGCGAGCCCCTTGCGATCGCGACGCGCGTCCGCCGCGGCGATCGAGTTGATGTTCGCGGCGCACGACTCGTCCCACATCCCGAGCGCGACGTAGATGTGCGAGGGCATGTGCAGCGCGTGCGACGCGGCGGGCGCGACCTTGTCGTACTCGCGCGCCATCCGCAGTCCGAGCGGAGCGTGCACCGGATCGTCGTACGAGTGGATGAGGTAGTGCAGCGCGCCCGGATGCCGCGGGTTCGCTCGATAGACCTCCTCCCCGATCGACGCGGCGCGCATGTAGGTCGGGATGTCGCGCACGCCGAGGCTCGTGCCGAGCACCGAGAGCGCGTGGAACGCACCGGCCTCGAGGTCCGTCGGATCGTCCTTCCACATCGCGCCGAGCGCGTCGGAGTAGGCCCGGTGCCGCTCGAGCCGATCGCCCTCGCCGAAGAGCAGATCGACGGACGCGAGGAAGCGCCGCTCGCGCTCGGTCTGCGCCTTGGCCTGGCGCTCCTTCGGCGTCGGCGCGAACCTCGCGAGCGCAGCACGCGCGGCTGCGACGTCCTCGCGACTCCACAGCGGATGGCTGTGCGTCAGCGCCTCGCCCCAGTACGCGAGCGCGAAGTCGGGATCGAGCTCGGCGGCACGCTGGAACTCCTCGCGCGCGTCCTCGTACTCGAAGCTGTGCAGCAAGAGCACGCCGCGCAGGAAGGGCTCCTGCGCTTCCTCGGAACCGGAGTTCACGAACTCGATGTGGCCGAGGTCCACGACCTGGGCGTGGAGCGCGGGGGCGAGAGCGAGGGAGGCCAGGAACGCGGGCGCGGCGATGCGCGAGAGGAGCAGCTTCATCGGAGCATGGTAACGCCGACGGCGCGGAGTCACGTCAATCGGCGATACGGAGTCGCACCCCTCTCCGCCGATTCGCCACCGAACCGTCTCGGGACGACGAGTGGAAGGAGCGAATCGGCGGAGAGGG
>JAJDEV010000104.1 GCA_029259605.1 Planctomycetota bacterium
TTGAAGAGCCTCGAAGGCGAAACGGTGACGTTCGAGGTCGAATCCGACGACTTCGCGCCGGGGACGCTGAACGGCGTGCGTTTGCCGCTCGGCTAGAGCTACGACACGAGCATCGAGCTGACGCTCGGAGGCGTCGTCGTCGTCACGGTCGTCGACCCGCACGGCGATCCGCTCGCCGGCGTCGCGGTCTCGCATCGCGCGCCCGGTGCGCCGGGCATCGAGATGCCCTTCATGCCGGGCATGGGACGGCGCGAAGTCAGCGATTCGGAGGGGCACGTGCGCTTCAACAAGCTCGCGGTCGGCGCGCACTCGTTCAAGATCGCCGACTCGGGCGGCGGCACGATGATCATGGGAGGCGGCGAGATGGCCGTGCGGTTCGGCGGACCGGATCGTGAGGACGACAGCTGGACGACGGTGGACGTGATGGAGGGCGGCGAGGCCGCCGTCACGCTCGAGGCGAACGCACGCGGAACGCTGACCGGTCGAGTGCGCGAGGCGGGCAAGGTCCTGGCCGGCGCGACCGTCGAGCTCATCGAAGAAGGCGCCGAGGACGACTTCGGTCTGCCCGGCATGTTCGGAGGTGGAGCGCGGTTGTCCGCGCGCACCGATGGTGACGGAAACTACGAGCTCGACGGGGTCGAGGAAGGCACGTACACGGTCAAGGTCTCGCACCCGACGCGGCGCATGCCCGTGGAGCGCGACGTCCAGATTCGCGAGGGGACGAACCGTTTCGATGTGGAGCTCCCGCTCTCGATCATCGAGGGGCGCCTGACCGGCACCGACGGCGAGGCGCTCGCCGGCGTCAAGGTCAACGCCGAGCGCTACATCAAGGACGCGCCGCGCAGACGGGCGACCTTCGCGGTCATGATCGACGGCGCGGACGGCGGCGGGGACGTGATCACGTCGGGCGACCTGGGCGATGACTCCACGGTGACCGACGCGGACGGACGCTACACGTTGCGCGGCGTCGCCGCTGGCGTCGACCTCGTCGTGCGCGCGCAGGGCAAGGCCGTGCAGTCGGGGCGCTCCGAGCCGCTCCGCGTCGAACCGGACGAGACGCGCCGCGGCGTCGACTTCCAGCTCGAGGCCGCGGGCTCGCTCGTCGTCGAGGTCTTCGAGCGCGACGGGAGCCCGGGCCGGTTCAAGATGGTCCGCGCGTCGCGCGCCGGCGAGGAGGAGGGCGCGCCGCAAATGGAGTTCGCCAACGATGGCGTGGCGGAGTTCAACGGACTCGCGCCCGGCACGTGGATCGTGTCGGCGAGCGATCCGCGCCCCGATCAGGACACCCCACCCGTAGAACGCGAGGTCGAGGTGCGCGCCGGCGAGACGGCGCACACCGAGCTGCGCTTCGAATAGCACGCGCGCGGAGCCCGGGACCGCGTCGGTCGCGGGCTTCGCGCGTTCTCCTCAGAGGCCGAAGAGCTCGTCGAAGAGGTCGGCCAACGCGTCGGAGTTGTTGTTTCCGATGACGCGGTCGGCGCACGCGCGGGCTTCGGGCATCGCGTTCTCGACGGCGACGCTCAGTCCCGCGGCTTGGAACATCGTGATGTCGTTGGTCGCATCGCCGACGGCGACAACGCGCTCGGGCGCGATGCCGTAGCGCTCGAACAGAACGCGCAGGCCCTCCGCCTTGCCGAGGCACGGGGGTTGGACGTCGGCGACGAGCAGCGGGTTGTCGCGGTGGTCGGCGAGCGCATTCAGCGGGAAGTGTGTCACGTACACCGGACTCGCCACGGCGCGCTCGAGATGCTCGGCGAGGACGCCCGAGTCGGCGTGGGTCGCCGAGAACGCCGTGAAGCGGATGATGTACTCGTCGGGCAACGCGTGGTGCTCGACCGTGCGCAGGTCGCGGAAGTAGCGCAGCGCGCTCTCCTCGTGGTGGCTGCGCGGCGCCGGCGCGTGCTTGGCGGACGCACCGGCGACGACGGGCAACAGGTCGGCATCGCGCGTCCACGCCACGAGGCGACGCACGACCTCGCTCGAAAGGACGCGCTCCTCGACCAGGCGCCCCGCGACCGGGCAGTAGATCGCGGCACCGTTGAACACGACCGCGGGCGTGTCGAAACCGAGTTGCTCGAGGATGGGGCGTGTCGCGACCTCGGATCGTCCGGTCGCGATCATGACGCGGACGCCGGCCTCGTGCGCCCGTCGAGCACGTTCCAGCGCGCGCGGCCGAATGCGACCGTCGTCCGCGACGAACGTTCCATCGAGGTCGAGCAGGATCGCGTCGTAGGCCCGGGACTCGTCCATCGAACGCGCGCCGTCAGGCGTCGCCTTTCGACTTCCCGGAGTCGGACTTGGAATCGCTGGCGGGCTTGGGCGTGTCCGCGGCCTTCTTCTTCGCCGGCTTGGCATCGCCCGCGCTCGAGTCCTTGGATCCCGACGCGCTCGCGCTCGAGTCCTTGCGGGCGTCGGCCTTGTACGACTCGGAACGGTAGTCGGTCTCGTAGAAGCCGCTGCCCTTGAAGATGATGCCCGCGCCGGTGCCGATGACGCGGCGCAGCTTGAGCCGTCCGCAGCCGGGGCACTTCTTCTTCGGAGACGCGGTGATCGACTGGAAGAGCTCGAGCTCGTGCCCGCACGCGTCGCAGCGATAGTCGTAGGTCGGCATCGCTCAGTCGCCACGCGCCTCTTCGGAGCCGTCTTCGTCGGAGGATGCCGCCTCGGTGGCGGACGCCGCGACGACGACCTGCGCGGGACGCAGCACGCGGCCCTGCCAGGTGTATCCGCGGCGGACGGTGCGCACGATCGTTCCGGGCTCGACGTCTTCCGTCACCTCGGTGTCGGTCGCGTCGTGGATTGCGGGATCGAACGCGCCCTTCGTGGCGATCTCGGTCACGTCGGACGCGTCGAGCGCCTGCACGAACTTCGTGCGCGTCATCTGAACGCCCATGACGAGGTTCTTCGTCTCGGGGCTCTCGGCGGGCGACATCAACGCCATGTCGAGGAAGTCGAGCACGAGCAGCAGCTCCTCGAGCAGGGGCTGCATCGTCCGCTGCAGACTCAGCTCGTGATCCGTCAGCGCGCGGCGCTTCAGGTTGCGGTAGTCGGCCTGCGCGCGCAGCCAGCGCGCGTTCAGGTCCTCGCACTTGCCCTCGAGGTACGCGATGTGCTCGTCGGGAGACATGTCGGCCGTAGACGGTTCGACGGTGTCAGACGGCGCGTCGTTGCGTGCGATCTCAGCTTCGCTCTCGGCGTCTTCGGCTGTGCCTTCGACGTGCTGTTCTGTGTCCTGCTTCATGGGTCTCAACTGAAGTAGTCAGCGATCTTCTCGAAGAACGACTTGGATCCGGATTGCTCCTCTTCGATCGAGGCGAACTCGGTGAGCAGCTCCTTTTGACGGTCTGTGAGCTTCTTCGGTGTCTCGACGAAGACGCGTACGAGCTGGTCGCCGCGTCCGCGGCCCTCGAGGTGCGGTAGGCCTTGTCCGCGCAAGCGAAAGACCTTGCCCGTTTGCGTTCCCGCGGGGATCGACATCTCCACGCGCCCGCGCAGCGTGGGGATCTCGACCTTGTCGCCGAGCGCGAGTTGGGCGAACGCGCAGGGGACCTCGGTGATCAGGTCGGGGCCGCTGCGCTGGAAGACATTGTGCTCGACCTCGCGGATCACGACGTACAGGTCGCCGCGCGGACCGCCGGGCGCGCCGGCATCGCCCGCACCGGTGACGCGAATGCGCATCCCGTCCTCGATACCCGCGGGAACCTGGAGTTCGACGGGGGACTTCTCCGCGATGCGTCCGTTCCCGCGGCAGTCGACGCAGGGCGATTCGATGATCTTGCCCGCCCCGCGGCATTGCGGGCACGTCGTCGCCATCGTGAAGAACCCCTGACTGCGATGGACCTGCCCGCGTCCGCCGCACGCGCTGCACGCGACCGGGGACGTGCCCTTCTTGGCACCGCTTCCGTCGCAGGTCTCGCAGAGCTCCTGGCGCTTCAGCTCGATCGTCTTCGTGACGCCCGCGTCGACCTCTTCGAGCGTCAGGTCGAGGACGATCTTGAGGTCGCGCCCCGCGCGCGGATCTCCACGGCGCGAGCGCATGCCCCCGAACAGGTCGCCGAAGAGCCCGCCGCCTCCACCGCCGCCGCCGAAAATGTCGCCGAAGGCCTCGAAGATGTCCTCGACGTTGGTGAAACGGCCACCGCCCGGGAACCCGCCGCCCTGGGTGAACGCCTGGTGTCCGAACTGGTCGTACTTGGAGCGTTTCGCCGGGTCGCTGAGCGCGTCGTAGGCCTCAGCCGCTTCCTTGAACTTGCCCTCGGCGGAGGGATCGTCCTTGTTCTGATCCGGGTGGAACTTCAGCGCGAGCTTGCGGTACGCACGCTTGATCTCGTCGGCGGACGCGGAGCGCTCGACGCCCAGCACTTCGTAGTAGTCGCGCTTGTCACTCATGCGGAGAACCGAATCGGAAGGGCAGCTTGTGCACGCAGGCGGCGGAGCCCGAGGACTCCGCCGCCGCTGAGATCGAGAGACGTCTCCCGCTGACTCAGATCGTGCTCCCCATGACCTGCTTGTCTTCCTTCAGGTCGGTGATCATCGAGTCCGTGGTCAGCAGCAGGCCCGAGATCGACGCCGCGTTCTGCAGCGCCGAGCGCACGACCTTCGCGGGATCGATGATCCCGGACTTGAACATGTCGACGTACTTGTGCTGACGCGCGTCGAAGCCGAAGTTCTTGCCCTTCTCACGCACGGTCTCGACGACGACGGAGCCGTTCACACCGGCGTTCTCCGCGATCTGGCGCATCGGCGCCTCGAGCGCCTTGACGACGATCTCGCGCCCGAAGCGCTCGTCGCCCTTCACCTTCGCGTTCGCCGCGGCGTCGACCGCGCGCAGGAGCGCGACGGCACCGCCGGGGACGACGCCTTCCTCGATCGCCGCGCGCGTCGCGTTGAGCGCGTCGTCGACGAGGTCCTTCTTGGCCTTCATCTCGGCCTCGGTGTCGCCGCCGACCTGAATGACGGCGACGCCGCCGGTCAGCTTCGCGAGGCGCTCGTCGAGCTTCTCCTTGTCGTAGTCCGAAGTCGTCTTCGCGATCTGCGCGCGGATCTGCTTGATGCGCGCGTCGACGTTCTTCTTGGCTCCGGAGCCCGACACGATCGTCGTCGAGTCCTTGGTGATGACGACGCGCTTGGCGCTACCGAGCTGGGCCAGCGTGATCTTCTCGAGGCTGAGCCCGAGCTCTTCCGTGATCGCGGTGCCACCGGTGAGGACGGCCAGGTCGCCGAGGTACGCCTTGCGACGCTCGCCGAAGCCCGGTGCCTTGACGGCGCAAACGTTGAGGATGCCGCGCAGGCGGTTGATGACGAGCGTCGCGAGCGCCTCGCCCTCGATGTCTTCGGCGATGATGAGCAGCGGCTTGCCCGTCTGCGCCGTCGCCTCGAGGACGGGGATGAGATCGCGTGCGTTCGTGATCTTCTTGTCGTGGATGAGGATGTAGCAGTCCTCGAGTTCGGCCGTCAGCTTGGTCGGGTTCGTCGCGAAGTACGGCGACAGGTAGCCCTTGTCGAACTCCATGCCCTCGACGACCTCGAGCGTCGTTTCGCGTCCCGAGCCCTCCTCGATCGTGATCGAGCCTTCGTTGCCGACGCGCTCGAACGCGTCGGCGATGAGCTCACCGATGGCCGAGTCGTTGTTGGCCGAAATCGCGGCGACGTGCGCGCGCTCCGCCTTCGAGCGCGTCGGCCGCGACATCTCGGAGATGCTCGCGACGGCGGCCTCGACGGCCTTGTCGATCCCGTTGCGGAGGAGCACCGGGTTCACCCCGGTCGTCAGGTAGCGCAGTCCTTCGTCGAAGATCGCGGCCGCGAGGACCGTTGCGGTCGTCGTTCCATCGCCGGCGATGTCGTTGGTCTTCTTCGCGACCTCGTTGACGAGTTTGGCGCCGAGGTTCTCGAACGGATCCTCGAGGTCGATCTCCTTGGCGACGGACACGCCGTCCTTGGTGATCGACGGAGCGCCGAAGGACTTCTGGAGGATCACGTTGCGTCCGCCCGGGCCGAGGGTGACCTGAACGGTCTTCGCCAGCTTGGCGATCCCTTGGCGCACCTTCTGGCGGGCGTCCTCATCGAACATCATCTGCTTGGCCATCTCTAAGTTCTCTTCTTTTCGTTGTGCTGTGGTGGTTGGTGGATCGGTGCGTGTGCGGAGTGGAAGCGATTCTTAGAAGCCCATGCCTCCCATTCCGCCCATACCACCCATGCCGCCCATCGGGTCCATGCCGCCCAGGCCGCCCATTCCATCCATGCCGTCCATTCCGCCTTCCGGACCGCCCTTGCCCTTCGGCTCGGGCAGGTTGGCGATCATCGCGTCGGTGGAGAGCAGGAGCTGCGCGACGCTGACCGCGTTCTGCAGCGCGGCCTTCGTGACCTTGGCCGGGTCGAGGATGCCGGCCTTCATCAGGTCGCAGTACTCGCCCTTCAGGCTGTCGAACCCGTGCGCCGCACTCTTCTCGCGCAGCACCCGGTGAACGATGACGTCACCGTCGAAGCCGGCGTTCTCGGCGATCGACTTCGCGGGTTGGGTAATCGCGCGGTGCAGCACGTCGAGGCCGGCGTTGAATTCGTCGTCACCTTCGATGCGCAACTTCTCGAGCACCTTCCGTGCGCGGAGCAGCGCGAAGCCGCCGCCGGGCAGGATGCCGTCCTCGATCGCCGCACGCGTCGCGTGCAGCGCGTCTTCGATGAGCGCCTTGCGCTCCTTGACTTCGGTGTCCGTGGCGCCGCCGACGTTGATCTGGGCGATACCGCCGGTCAGCTTGGCGAGGCGCTCCTGGAGCTTCTCACGGTCGTAGTCCGAGGTCGTCAGCTCGATCTCCGCGCGGATCTGTGCACCGCGGGCTTGGACCGCGTCGGACTTGCCGGCGCCGCCGACGACCGTCGTGTGCTCGTTCGTGACGATAACGCGCTTCGCGGTGCCGAGGTCGGCCAGACGGATCTCATCGAGTTCGGTGCCGAGGTCCTTCATCACCGCGGTTCCGCCGGTGAGGATCGCGAGGTCCTGGAGCATCGCCTTGCGACGGTCGCCGTAGCCCGGCGCCTTGACCGCGCAGGTCTGCACGATCGAGCGCACTCGGTTGACGACGAGCGTGGCGAGCGCTTCCGACTCGACGTCCTCGGCGATGATGAGCAGCGGACGCTTCGTGCCCTTGACGGCCTCGAGCAGCGGCAGGAGCTTCTGCACGTTCGAGATCTTGCCCTCGTGGAGCAGGATGAACGGCTTCTCGAGCTCGCACTCCATCTCGTCCGGGTTCGTCACGAAGTGCGCGGACAGAAAGCCGCGGTCGAACTGCATGCCCTCGACCAAGCTGATGTCGGTCTCGAGCGACTTGCCTTCTTCGACGGTGATCACGCCGTCGCGTCCCACCTTCTCCATCGCACTCGCGATCAGCTTGCCGATCGCCGGCGTGTTGTTCGCGGAGATCGTCGCGACCTGACGGATCTCGCTGTTCTCCTTCACGGGACGCGAGGCTTTGTCGAGCGCGGCGACCACCGCGTCGGTGCCGACGCGCAGCGCGGCGTTGAGCTTGGCGGGGGAGACGCCGGCCGCGATCGCGCGCAGGCCCTGCTTGAACACCGCGTTGGTGAGCAGCGTCGCGGTCGTCGTGCCGTCGCCCGCCTTGTCGCTCGTGCGGCTCGCGACTTCTTTCACGAGCGAGGCGCCCATCTGTTCGTAGGGATCGCTGAGCTCGATCTCCTCGGCGACGGTGACGCCGTCCTTGGTGATCGTCGGCGCGCCCCATCCCTTGTCCAGGATGGCGTTGCGTCCGCGCGGTCCGAGCGTACTCGTGACCGCCTTGGCGAGCTTCTCGACGCCGCTTTGGATCCGATCGCGTGCGTCGGATTCGAAAACCATCTGCTTGGCCATCTGGTCGCGTTCTCCTCTTGTGGAGCTGTTCTTCGGGGTGGGAATGGACGGGGCGTCCGGCCGGCTACATCGCGGGCGGACGTGATCGTTCGGCGCTCCAGGCAAGAACGGTGCCGCCCGCCGTTTTGTCGCGAAATCGCTTCCCCCGGCCCCGTGCGGCGGGGCGGACACGGCGCGAGACACCGGGCGCCCTGCCTTTTTGACAGCGAGGGGAGGGGGCGCCCCGGCCCCCTGTCATCCTGGCAGCACGCGAAGCGCGTCGGGCCGCGGGGGGAACGCTCCGCGTGCGGGGGGTAGGATCGAGCGCCGACCTCCCGCCTCCAGCCATGACCCACCCGACCCTTCCGATCGCGCGGCTCGCCTGCGCCGCGCTGCTCGCTCTCTCCTCCGTCCACGCCGCCCAGGACTCCGCGCCGCGCGTGGAGCTCGAGGCCTTGGACGGGACGGTTCAGGTGCTCGCGCTCGACGCGCTCGACCTCGCCGACCCGCGTGGCAGCGGCGCGTGGTTCGTGCGGCCGCTCGACGTCCCGTCGATGGTTCGCGACGCTTCCGCGCGTCGTGGCGCCGAGGCGGCGGTCGAGTTGGCCGACGGCGGCGTGCTGCGTGGGAGGATCCTCGACGGTGCGGGCGAGACGATCACGCTCGAGCTCGTTCCGGGCGTCGAAGTGCCGCTGAACATCGAACGCGTTCGCAGCATTCGTCCGATCGGGTTCGAAGCCGAACCGGTCGTCGTCTTCGAGCCGGCGCGCGAGGGCGACCGGCTCGTGCGGCGGGTGGGCGACAAGGTGGACCCGACGGACGGCACGCTCGAGGCGTTCACGCCCGACGGCGTGCGCTTCGAGAGCTCGACGATCGGGTCGAAGGAGTACCGCTGGTCCGAGGTGGCGGCGCTCTTCATCGAGGCGCTCGACGACGGGCGGGGCGACGCGGATGCGGCTGCCGACGAGCGCTGTCCCGTGTCGATCGATCTCTCCGACGGCAGCCGGTTGAGCGCGACGCTCATCCGTTTGAAGGAGGAAGGGTGCGTGATCGAGAAGGCCGGCGCGGAGCTCGTGCTGCCCTGGTCGATCGTGCACGAGATCGCGGTGGCCGACGGAGCGTTCCGCTATCTGACCGAGCAGCCTGCCGTGCGCGAGGAGGGCCGCGGTGCGCCGTTCGGCGACGACATCGGGATGGTGTGGAATCACCGGGTCGATCGCTCGGTGGCCGGAGGAGCGCTGCGCTCCGGCGGCAAGACCTTTCGACGGGGCATCGGAATGCACGCGCCGACGCGTGTGGTGTGGGCGCTCGACGGCGAGTATCGCGTGCTGCGCGCGCGCGTCGCGATCGACGATTCGTCGCTCCTCAATCCGGCCCACGCCCGCGGCTCGGTCGTGTTCCGCGTTCGGCTCGACGAGCGCGTCGCGTGGGAGAGCCCCGTGCTCCGCGGCGGCGACTCCGCGCTGCGGCTGCCGGAAATCGAACTCGGCGACGCGCGCGAGTTGACGCTCGAAGTCGACATGGCCGGCGACTTCAGCGGCGACCGCGCGAACTGGTTGCGCGTCCTGCTCGTCCGCTGATTCCGGCGCGACCGGATCAGAACGCGACGCTCGCGCGGCGCTCGGTCGAGAGGTCGACGGAAATCGCGCGCCCGGGCTGGGCTGCGGTGAAGACGCGCACCATCGCGGGGGGCAGCCCGCAGAAGTGGAAGCGTCCCGCGGCGTCGGCCGTCGCTTGGAAGTCGAGCAGAACGCCCGAATCACTGCCGAGCGAGCGCGGGTCGATGCGGACGACCTCGAACGGCGCGGCGTTGCCGTCGAGGCAACAACGCTCGCGGAGGCGCACGGCCGGAGCTTCGCCGTCGCGCCCCGCGTCGCTCTCGATCCGTGCCAGCTCGCGATCGGAGACGACCGCGATGCCCGTGCGCGAGAGCGCGACCAGCGTGTGCGGGCCGGTGACGCGATTGAGACGCACGCCGTCGCCGCCGTTGCGCTGGAGCGAGCGGTCGCGATCCGAGCCCGCCAGGACGCTCCAACGCGCGAGCGTCACCGGTGCGTCGGGCGTCGCGAGCGCGACCTCGAAGAAGTCGATCGGCTGCCCCGCCGGGGAGCGCAGGTCGAAGACGTGCTCGTCGGTTGGTCTGAGGCGCAGTTCGGTTCGGTGCGAGCGCGCGCCGGGGTGCAGGTCCGGAGAACTCTGCCGCTCGTAGCCGGGGCACGAGGCTTCGATGCGCGTGCTCGCATTCGGCGAGTGCAGCGCGATGTCGACCTCGCCCGTCGCTCCGATGCGCTGGGTCGCCAGACGCCGGTGCTCGCCCGCGACGACGTGAACGGTGGCACCGACGAGCGGCTCGCCCGTCGTCGCGTCGATCGCGCGGACCGAGTACGACACGAGCGGGGGGAGCTGGACCCTCGCCGAGGCGAGGTCGATGCGGCAGAAGACGCCACCCGCGGCGCCCGTTCTCCGGATCTCCGCGGCGATGCGCCGCGGCTCCTCACACGGAATCTCGACTCGCCCCTGGGCGTCGGTCGCGTGCGCCTCGTTCCAGGACTCGCGGAAGAGACGTACGCGTCCATCGGGAATCGGACGCCCCTCGCCGTCGACGACGAGCACGCTCGTCGAAGCCGCCGGAAGGAGCCGGAACTCGAGTGGGGTGCGCCCGATCGGATCCATGTCGGACGCGTCGATGCGCCGCATGATGCGGCGCTGGTAGCCGTCGGCTTGGGCGACGATCGTCAGGCGTTCGGCGGCGGGGAGCGTGAACAGCGCGCGCCCGTCGCGATCGGTGACGAAGCGCGTCTCGCTGCGCGGCGGATCGAAGTGTTCGCCCAGCGACAGCGTCGCGCCGTGAAGCGGCGCGCCGCGCTCGTCGCGCACGATGGCTTCGATCGGTCGCCCGCGGTGCAGCACGACGCGCGACTCGAGGTTCCAGAGCGCTTCGAGCGAGTGCGCCGAGTCGTACGTCAGGATCGGTGCGTAGTCGGGATGCGAAGCGCGGATGCGCATCGCCGCGGCACCCGCACCGAGCGATTCGAAGCTCCAGCGACCGTCGGCGTCGGTGCGCGTCTCGACTTCGGCTTCCGACATGCGGAACGAGGACCCGTTGTCGAGCAGCGGCTGGGCCGCGAAGACGCTCGCTCCATCGATCGGACGCCCCTCCGTATCGACGACGAAGCCGCCGAACGGACGCGTGGCGAGGAGCGGCAGCAGGAGCGGATCCGTCTCTTCGAAGGGCGTCATCTCGCGCTCCCATTCGCCGAACAGATCCGCGTGCTCGCTCGCGCTCGCGGTCGCGTTCAGGCGCAGGACCGCGCGCGGATCGACGTCGAAGCTCAGGTAGCCCTGCGCGTCGGCCACGCCGCTGTGGTGGGCACGCGCGCCGCCCGAGAGGTCGACGGTGAGTTGGACGCGAGCCGCCGCGAGCGGGGCGCCGGTCGCGCGATCGACGGCGCGCAGACGTAGCGCCGCGCTCGGCGCGGCGCTCGTACCCGCCGCACTCTCGAGCCGCGCAGACGCGCGGCGCCCCTCGGTGGGGGCGTTCGGTCGCGGGTCGAGCCTCGCGTCGTCGCTCCGCGTGACGTCTCCAACGCCGAGGAGAGCCGTCGCTCCGCGCACGGATTCGTCGCCGCCGAACCATGCGCTCCACGGCCCCACGACGACGAGAATCGAGACGAGGACCGCAGCGATCGTTCCGAGCGTGAGCGCGATGGGGGGGACGGCCGCGAGCGAGGGCGTCGCGCCGGTGCGCGCTGCGTGGGTCGGCCGCCGCAGGGCGAACAGCGACCCGAGCGCCAGGCTCGGCGGCAGCAGTCTGCGCAGGCGACGCAGGCCGCGATGGATCTGCGCGCGGATCGTGCCGGCGGGACGTCGCAGCTCCATTGCGATCTCGCCACCGCGCTTGCCTTCGCGCAGGTACATCTCGAGCACCTCGCGATAGCGCGGCGGAAGCTGCTCGAGCGCTTCTTCGACGAGGCGTTCGAGCTCGTTGGATTGGGCGCGCTGGTACGGCGAACGCCCGCCATGTTCGAGGCGCGGCTCTTCGTCCGGGATGTCAACGAAGCGCCGACTCGTTTGGCGGCGCTGCGCGGCGATCTTGTTCAACAGGATGCCGGTGAGCCACGGCACGAGCCGGCGCGAGCGATCGAAGGTCTCGGCGCGCTCGATGGCGGTGAGGATCGTCGCCTGCACGAGATCCTCCGTGACGTCGTGCTGGCGAACGTAGTAGCGCGCGATGCGACGTAGCTCGGGGCCGACGCGCGCGAGCGTCTCGCCGAGCGCGACGCGATCGCCCGAGTCGACGTACATCACGAAGTCGCGCTCGAGATCACCTGGCGCCGACCGCTGGGGCGAGATGCCGTTCGCCGCCGTCCCGTTGAAGCGTCCGTTCGTCGGCGCGCGTCGCGTTGCGTGATCGACCGCACCTCGGATCGGCTCGGGCAGCGAATCGACGGTCTTCATGCGTGCTTCCTCGCGGACGTGGAACGTTGGGACAGACGGCGAGCGGCGTGCGAGTGCGCCCCGTTTCGCCTCCCTCGGATCATCGAGAATACTCGAATTTCGAGCGCCCGACGCAACGTTTCGCGCACGAGACGCAAGCACCTAAAACGTCAATGCGCCCCGTTCCAAGGCCGTTTCGGGCGCGCACGCCGAAGGCCTACTCGGCGATGCTGCGGAAATAAACGCCCTGGTTTCCGCCGTTCACTTTCGCGACGCGCAGGGCGCGTTCAGCGTGCCCGCGCAGCGACTTCACCGTGTCGATATCCGAGCCGTCGAACGTCTCGAAACCGATACTCGCGCTCACGTCGATCGGCCCCTTCGCGCCGGGCGGCGTTCCCGACAACTGTTTGATCGCTTCGGCCAATCGCTTGACGACTCCGGCCGCGTCGATCTTCTTCGTGTAGGGCAGGATGACGGCGAACTCGTCGCCGCCGAGTCGGCCCGCGACGTCCTCGACGCGCAGCGCCTGACGGATGACTTCGCCGACGCTTCCGATGAGCCGATCGCCGACCGTGTGATCGTGCTCCTTGTTGATCGCACCGAAACGGTCGAGGTCGATGAGCACGAGCGCCATCTCGTGCTTGTGTCGCTGGGCTGCGGAGAAGTGCTCGACCAGGCGGTTCTCGAACGACTTCGGGCGCAGGAGGTCGGTCCGATCGTCGTGCGAAGCGCGATGCCGGAGCTCCTTCATCTCGAGCTCCTGGTGCGCGAGTTCGACCAGGCGTCGCAGGCGCAGGCCGATCTCCTCGACGCGAGTGCCCTCGGAAACGAGGTCCCACAGTCCGGCGCCGAGCAAGCGGTCGGCGCGCAACGCGGCCTCCTCGTCGTGATCGGGCGCGATGACGAGCAGCGGAATCGCGGGGCCGCCGCCGCCGGTCCGCGCGTGCTCGAGCGCGGAGAGCTCCACGGTTCCGGGGCGCGAGAGCGAGCGCAGCACGATCGCGTCGGGCCGCCGCGCACCGATCTCGGAGAGCGAGCGCCGCAGGCTGGTCGATTGGGCGACGTCGAATCCGGACTCGATGAGCCGCTCGGCTTCGCCATCGGGTCCGCCGCCGCGGTGGTCGCAGACGAGGATCGTGAGCTTCGTGGTACCGGGGGGCGCCAAAGTCATGGGGCGGCGGGAAGCGTCCGTCCGGGCCGGGGCCGCGGTCGGCGTCTTCTCGGGGCCGGCCGTCGCGGGCCCCGCTGGGGTCGGATCGGCCGTTGGGGCCGTGGAAGGGGTCGATTGTACCAAGTTGCTTTTATCCGAGATGCGGAAGATCGAAGGGCCGTCGGCGTGGAACCGAGACCCGCCGGAAGGGGGTCCGGGACGAGCCCGCGCCGCTCGAATGATGGACCGCCGACCCGGGCGCACCGCGCGGAAAACGCGATCTTTCCCACTGCGGGGTCCTTGGACGCCAGCGGGCGCGCCGGTAGAATCCTTGCGCTTTTTCGGTGGCTGGGGTCGCGCGCTCGTCTTGGACGGTTTCGAGCGGCCCCGGTGCAGTCGCGTCGCGTGTCCGCACCCGCGGTGAGGCGCCGCTGTGACCGCGAGAAGCGCGAGGTCGGTTCGGCGAGGGGGAGAGCGAGGTCCGCGGGGACCGACCGGAGTCCCTCCCTGCGCGCAGCGCCAGCCTCGTTCCCTAATTAACCCGACCCCTCCTCACCTCCGTTCGTTCCCGGGGACGTTTCCCCACCCCTCGATCCTTTCGATGGAATCCCTAACTGTTCAACAACTGATCGACGCCGGAGTGCACTTCGGATGCCGCGTATCGCGGTGGAATCCGAAGATGGCCCCGTATATCCACGGCCGTCGAAACATGATCCACGTGATCGATCTGCGCGAGACCATGCGGGGCCTCATTCGCGCGCGGAACTTTCTTTCGCGTCTCGTCTCCGAGGGTCAGCAGATCCTCTGGGTCGGCACGAAGCGCCAGATCAAGGGCGTGATCTCGGACGCCGGTGAACGCACCGGCATGCCGACCGTCACCGAGCGCTGGATCGGTGGAACGCTGACGAACTTCAGCGTCATCCGCAGTCGTCTGCGTCGTCTCGAAGAGCTCGAGAAGATGGAAGAGGACGGCACGATCAAGGTGTACTCGAAGAAGGCGATCGCGTCGCTGCGCCGCGAGAAGCGCAAGATCCACCGCAACCTCTCGGGCATCCGCGAGATGAACGGGATCCCCGGCGCGATGGTCGTCATCGATCCCGGCCGCGAGTACAACGCCGTGCGCGAGGCGCGCAAGATGGGCCTCGCCGTGATCGGCATGCTCGACACGGATTGCGATCCGGCCGGCGTGGACCTCGTCATTCCCGGCAACGACGACGCGCTGCGTTCCGTTCGCCTGCTCGTCGACTCGCTCGTCGAGGCGGTCGAGGAAGGCGGAGCGGCGCACCGCGAGCGCCTCGCGGCCACCGGTTCGGCCGAGCGCACGCCCGATCTCGTCGAGTCCGGTGACGAGCCGCGCCCGACGCGTTCCCAGGCGATCACGCGTCCGAAGTCGGACGCGCCCGAAGCGCCCGTCGCCGCCGACTCGACCGAGTCCGCGGAACCGAAGGACGTCAGTACGGAGGAAGTGACGCCGACGAAGAACGCCGGTGGCGATCCGTCCGAAGTCCCGGCGGCCGAAGGCTCGGCCTCCTGACGCGATCCCGCACGAACCGAGGGCGACCGGTGCAACGCCGGTCGCCCGACCGACCCACCTCGGACGACTCGCTCGCGACCTGCGAGCGACCGCCGCGCGACGAAGCCGCGGCGACCGATCCGACGAATCCCACGGGACCCGACGCGTTCGGGTCACACGAATCGAGCCCCCTTTCGAGCGGTGCGCGCGTCGCCCCGCTCGCGAAACGAACGAGTCCCGAGCGGACCTGACCCAAGACGAACGATGGCGATCACGGCGAAGATGGTGAGCGAGCTGCGGCAGATGACTGGCGCGGCGATGATGCAGTGCAAGAAGGCGCTCGAAGCGGCCGACGGCGACATGGATGGCGCGGTCGACCACCTGCGCAAGGCGGGGCTCAAGTCCGCCGCGAAGAAGGCGTCGCGTGACACGGCCGAGGGGCGCGTGTTCGCGGTCTCCGGCGCCGGCGGGCGCCGCGGACACCTGATCGGCGTCGCCTGCGAGACGGATTTCCTCTCGGGCTCCGATCAGTTCAAGGACTTCGTCGCCAAGTTGTCGGCCGGGATCGCGGAGTACGATCCGACCGGCGTCGAAGACGGGGAACGTCCGCTGTCGAGCCAGCCGTTCGAAGGCGAGGAGAACGTCGCGGCCGGCCTCACGTCCGCGGTCGCGCAGTTCGGTGAGAACGTGCGCGTCGCCGACCTGATCCGCATGGAGAACGTCGAGGGCGCCGTGGGGATGTACATCCACCACGACAACAAGCAGGGCGCGATCGTCTCCGTGACGACGAGCGCCGACGCCGACAAGGCCGCCGGCGTGCTGCGGAGCCTCTGCCAGCACATCACCGTCTACAGCCCGGCGTACGCACAGCGCGAAGAAGTGCCGGCGGCCGAGGTCGAGCGTGAGCGCGCGGTGCTCGCCGACTCGGAAGAGGTGAAGTCGAAGCCGGAGAACATCCGCGACAAGATCATCGACGGGAAGATGAAGCGCTTCTACAGCGAGTGCGTCCTCTCCGACCAGCCGTGGATCCTCGACGACAAGCAGTCGGTCGGTAAGTTCCTCGAGTCGGAACTCGGCGCGGGCACGCGCATCGAAGCGTACGCGCGCGTCAAGCTCGGCTGATCGCCGGACGGTCGACGCGCATGTCCTACCACCGCATCCTGCTCAAGCTGTCGGGCGAAGCGCTCGGCGACTCGGAGACCGGGCACGGCTTCGATCCGGGCGCGCTCGCGACGATCGCAGCGCAGATCGCCGGCCTCGCGCGCAAGGGCGTCGAGGTCGCGGTCGTGTGCGGCGGCGGCAACATCCTGCGCGGGGCGAGCTTCTCGGCGTCGGGCATGGATCGCGCGAGCGCCGACTACATGGGGATGCTCGCGACGGTCCTCAACGGCCTCGCCCTGTCCGCCGCGATCGAGGCCGAGGGCGCGAGCACGCGCGTCCTGACGGCGCTCGAGATTCGGCAGGTGGCCGAGCCGTTCGTTCGTCGGCGCGCGCTCGCGCACCTCGATCGTGGACGCGTCGTCATTCTCGCCGGCGGAACGGGCAATCCGTTCTTCACGACAGACACGGCTGCGGCGTTGCGCGCGACCGAGCTCGGCTGTGAAGTGTTGCTCAAAGCCACCAAGGTCGACGGCGTCTACAGCGCGGATCCGAAGAAAGACCCGAACGCCAAGCGGTACGACGAGCTCTCCTACATGGACGTGCTCAGCAATCGCCTGCGGGTCATGGACGGGACCGCCATCACGCTCTGCATGGAGAACTCGCTCCCCGTGGTCGTCTTCAACCTCTTCGAGGAAGGCAACATCGAGCGAGTCGTGCGCGGAGAGTCCATCGGAACCAAGATCGGGAGCTGACCATGACCTACCAAGCCGTGATCGACGACGGGAAGAGCCGCTTCGAGAAGACGCTCGGCCACCTCAAGGACCAGGTGCGCCGCATCCGCACCGGACGCGCGACGACCGCGCTCGTCGACAACGTACGCGTCGACTACTACGGCACGCCGACGCCGATCAGCCAGCTCGCGTCGGTGTCGATTCCCGAGCCGCGCCAGATCCTGATCAAGCCGTTCGACGCGTCGATCCTGAAGGAGCTGTCGCGCGCGGTGCTCAAGACCGACCTCGGCAGCGCTCCGCAGGACGACGGCAAGGTGCTGCGCCTCGTGCTTCCTCCGCTCTCGGGCGAGCAGCGCAAGAAGTATGCGTCGATGGTCAAGGACCTGACCGAGGAGTCGAGGATCGCGTTGCGCAACACGCGCCGCGAACTGAACAAACACTCCGACGGGATGAAGAAGGATGGCGAGCTGACCGAGGACGAGAACAAGAAGCTCCACACGGATATCCAGGAGCTCCTGAAGGAATACGAGGCCAAGCTCGACGAGGTCATGAAGGCCAAGGTCGCCGAGATCGAAGAGGTCTGATTCCGCTTTTCTCGCGCGCACGGTTTCGTATGATTCCGCGCGCGAGATGGTGCGAACCGCGCGGCAATCCGCCGCGTCGATCGGGTCACGACACGCACGGATCGAGTGGGCGCATAGCTCAGTTGGTAGAGCAACTGGCTTTTAACCAGTAGGTCGAAGGTTCAAGTCCTTCTGCGCTCACCACTCGAACCGCGGCGCTCGCAGCGATGAGCGTCAGAGGCCCGGGACCTGATCGACGGAGCTCAATCCGCCGAGCGCGCGATAGGCGCGCGCCCAGAAGCCCGCGCGCGTCACGCCGGCGAATCCGTACAGCAGGAACAGCGCGATCCCCGACAGCGTGTGCGGAACGCCGATGGCGTCGCAGCAGCGGATCAGCGTGCCGTCGATCACGAGAATCGACACGACGAGCACGAAGTCGACGACCGTCGCGCGCAGCACGCTCATCGGCGCCGACCGAACGAGGCGCCACGCGTGCGTCAGCGCCGAAGACACGCCGCGCCGGTTGTGCGCCAGGCTGTGCATCGCGAGCTGGTTCACGACCATCAGCACGACCGCGTACGCGAGCAGCAACACGAGCGGCGGAATGAGCAGCCCCGCGAAGAGCGGCGACGCGTCGGTCATCTCGGTCACTTGCAGGAGCACGACTGCGGGTGCGATGAGCAGCAGCCCCGCTCCGAACAGGAGGCCGACGAGCATGCCCCAGGTCGAGAGGCCGACCAGCCCGAGCCCCTTGCCCGCGCGCCACGCCGTGCGCAGCCGCATGCGGTTCGTGCGCGATCCGCTCGCGTCGGTCACGCCGAAGTGCTCGACGACATACGCCGGCCGACCGTCGTTCGACTCCCAAAGCCGCGGGTCCGAGATCTTCGCGAGCCCGACGACCATGCGCGCGAGGACGAGCAGGAACGGCAACCCGATGAGTCCCCACATCAGCGTGGTCTGCGAGTTGTGCGTCGCGAACAGCTTGGCGATGAACTCGGGACCGAAGAGCGTGACGATCGAGCCCGCCTCGCCGGCCATCGGCAGCTCGACGCCGGTGTAGTTCTCGGCGATGCCGAGGACGCCGCTGACGAGCGTCACGTTCGCGTTGAGCCCGGGATAGCACGCACCCGCGATCCAGATGAGTCCGGGCGCACCCGCGACGCGCGCGGCGTCGAGCAACGAATCGACCGCCTGGGCCAGTGGCCAGCGGTCCGTCGGCGCACCCAGGAACGACGAAGGCGACATCGCGGCACAGTGCGCGTGTTTGGCGCGCGGATTTCAAGCCCGAGCGCTCAGCGCCCGGCGCAGATCGCCTCGATCTCGTCGACCTCGGTGGGGACATCGCTCGTCAGAACCTCGCGTCCGTCCTTCGTGACGAGCACGTCGTCCTCGATGCGAATCCCGATGCCGCGCCAACGCTCGTCGACCGTCGTGTCGTCCGGGGCGACGTAGAGCCCCGGCTCGACGGTCTGGACCATCCCCGGCTCGAAGGCGCGCGGCTCGCCGTCGATGAAGTACGCGCCGCAGTCGTGGACGTCGAGGCCGAGCCAGTGCCCGGTCTTGTGCATGTAGAAGCGGCTGTAGGTCTCCTGCTCGAGCACTTCGGCCTTCGATCCGGTGAGGAGCCCGAGGTCGAGCAACCCGTCGACGAGCACGTCCACGGCCGCGTCGTGGACCGCGTTGGCGTTCCCGCCGGGGCGCACGAGCTCGATGCCCGCGCGCTGGGCGGCGAGCACGACCTCGTACAGCGCGCGCTGTTCGCGCGAGTAGCGGCCGTTCACCGGGAACGTGCGCGTCACGTCGGACGCGTAGTAATTCCACTCGGCGCCCGCGTCGATGAGCACGAGCTCGCCGTCGACCAGCGGCGCGTCGTTCTGGACGTAGTGCAGGATGCACGCGTTCGCGCCGCCGGCGACGATGTTGCTGTACGACGCGCCCGTGCCGCCGCGCCGCCGAAACGTGTACTCGAGCAGCGCGTCGAGCTCGCCCTCGTTCTTGCCGGGTGCCGCCTCGCGCATCGCGGCGATGTGCGCCTCGACGCTGACCGCCGCCGCCTTGCGCATGCACTCGAGTTCGGCGTCCGACTTGAAGAGCCGCAGCTCGTGCAGCGTCGCGTCGGGGTCGGTCCACTCGCTCGGCGCCGTTCCGCCGCGGCGCTTGCGCCCGCGCGCGACTTCGAACACGTGCAGCATCTCGCGGTCGCGCACTTCGTCGATGCCGCTCTGGTACACGACGCGATCGTGACCCTCGAGCAGCGCGGGCAGGTCGTCCCACAACGCGGCGATCGGGCGCGCCTCGTCGATCCCGAGCGTCTCGGGCGCGGCGTTCAGGCCGAGCCGGCGTCCGGTCCACACTTCGCGCTCGGGATCCTTCTCCTGCAGGAAGAGCACCGCCTTGCCCTCGGCTCGATTCGGGAGCAGGACGAGCGTCGCGTTCGGCTCGCGGAAGCCGGTCAGGTACACGAAGTCCGACTCGGGCCGGTAGCGATACTCGGAGTCGCCGTTGCGACGCGGCGCGTCGCCGGTGGGGATGATGGCGGCGGAGTTCGTCTCGGCGAGTCGCGCGAGGAACGCCTTCCTGTGGGCGGTGTGCATGCGCTCAATTTATGCGACGGACGCGGCGCACGCCATGCGCGCGGTCAGTCGTCCGCGCGCGATGCGCGGCCGTCGCGCGCGAGCACGCTCGCCTCGATCATCGAGAGGAGTCCGAGCAGCTTCCCCGACGCGTCGTCCGCGCCAAGGTGGATCGCGATCGGTTCGAGCAGCGTGGCGCGCGGCGGATCGAGCGTCGTTCGAAGCGTGCAAGGTCGATCGAAGAGCTCGGCCAGCGCCTCGGCGAAGCGCGCGAGCCGCGCGTCGTTCGCGCGCTCCGGCGGCACGACGACCTCGAGCTCGTTCTCCATCCGTACGCGCGAAGGCAACGCGCGACCCGCAGACGGCCAGCGGTCGCGTCGACCCAGGAAGCGCGCCCAGATCGTGAAGCGCTCCATGTCGGGCTCGAGCCGGAACGGCACGACGGCGCGCTCGGTCGCGACCTTCTCCCAATCGCTGTACAGGAGCCCGATGTCGACGCCCGCCGGAACCGGCGGGAGCACGCGCAGGTCGACCGCCGGCCCGCCGCGCGGGATGACGTCGATCTGCACGCCGTCGCCTTCGATCAGGACGACGAGCGTCATGAGTGCGTCGCCGATGCGCACCTCGCGATGCTCCATCGACCGACCGCCGAGCGCACGCCGGTTGCCGCGCGAGTCGGTCGTGAGCGGCGGAACGGCAGGCGAGAGCGTGACGCCCGGGGGCAGCGGTCCGGCTGCTCCGAGCAGCTCGATCGGCACGCCGGGCAGGAGCGCGGGCAGGACGGCGGCGGTGAGCGGATGCTCGCCACACTCGAGCAGATGATCCCACGCGTCCGCGCCGCGGCCCTGCAGCTTCGCGAGCAACGCGAGGCGCGCGCGGCGCAGGGGCCGACCGACGTCGTCGTCCGCGGCCGCGGCCTCGGCGCGCAGGAGCTCGACCCACTCGCGCCACGGACGCTCGTTCGCCCAGCCGTCGTCCTCGCCGGCGGTCTCCCACGCCGGCCAGGCGGGCGGCGGCGCGACGGGATCGAAGGCGCGCGCCTCGAGCCGCGCGACGAGCGTCGCCATCGGACCGGGCGGCAAGACGATGCGCTCGACGGCGCTCGACTCCTGCGCGCGCGTCGGGTTCGCGGCGAACGTGAGCGCCGCGAGGGCGAGCGCGAGGGCGGTGGGGGGACGCATCGCTTCGCACGGTACTCGATGCGCGCGGCGTTGGAACGCGCCGGGCGTGAAAGCGCGCTTTGGCTCGGCCGGCCGCATCCGCTCGGCTAAGCTGTTCGCGCGTCCGACGCCCAACACCGACCTCCGAAGCCATGATCGACCAGGAACTGCTCGCCATCCTCGCGTGCCCGGAGACGCACCAGAAGCTCGCGCAAGCGGACGCGAGCGTCGTCGAGCGCGTCAACGCGAGCATCGCCTCCGGTGCGCAGAAGAACGTGGCCGGCGTCGTCGTGGACGAGGCCGTCGAGGGCGGGCTCGTGCGCGAGGACGGCCGCGTCTTCTATCCGATCCGGCACGACATCCCCGTGCTGCTCATCGAAGAGGGCTTGGTGCTCGCGGACTGACGCGTCGCACCATGCTGCTCGAACACCACGATCATCCCGGCCGCGGGATCCGCCTCGGGTACTGCCTCAACCTGCATCCGGCCGACGACCTCGACGGCCTCTTGCGGGGGATGAGCGAGATCACGCTCCCGCTCGCCGAACGCCTCGGCGGCGCGCGGTTGCGCGAGGGCTTCGGCGTCGGGCTCTGGCTGCCCGCGCACGTCGCGATGGCGATGACCGTCGACGAAGGTGCGGCGGACGCGGAGCGCTTGGTCGAGTTCCTCGTCGCGCACCGCCTCGATCCGTTCACGTTCAACGCGTTCCCGTACGGCGGCTTCCACCGCGACACGCTGAAGGAAGCGGTCTTCCGCCCGACGTGGAAGGCGCCCGAGCGTTTGGCTTTCACGCTGAGCGTCGCCGCGCTCGCGCTCGAGACGCGCGCCGCCGTGCTCGGCGGTTCGGGCGAGAAGCGCCACACGTCGATCAGCACGCACACCGGCATGTACGGCGCGTGGATCGAGAGCGCCGCCGACCGCGACGCGTGCGCCGAGAACGTCGCGCTGTTCGCGCTCCAGCTCGCGCAGTTCGACTCGGAAGCGGGCGACCGCATCATCCTGTCGCTCGAGCCCGAGCCGCGCTCGCTCGCCAACGACACGCGCGAGCTGCCCGCGTACTTCGAGCGCATCCGCGTGCGCGCGCGCGAGGTCCTCGGTCGCGGCCATCCGAACGTGCGCGAGGTGTCCGAGGAGATCGTGCGCCGGCACATCGGCACGTGCCTCGACGCGTGCCACGCCGCGGTCGAGTTCGAGTCGTCGGAGAACGCGCTGCACAACTCGACGGCGGCGGGCGTGCCGCTCGGCAAGCTGCAGTTCTCGAGCGCCCTCGCGCTCCCGCATCCGGCGGACGACGCCGACGGCCGCGCGCGCCTGCTCGCGATGGACGAGCCGATCTACCTGCACCAGGTCACCGGCAAGAATGGCAGCGACTTCGTGCGCGCCTCGGACCTCGGCGAGCTGCGCGCGGCGCTCGAGGCCGGCGGCGCCGAAGCGGACGCGTGGAACGCCTGCGACGAGTGGCGCTGCCACTTCCACGTACCGGTCGACCTCGAACGCGTCGCCGGTGGCCTCGGCACCACACGCTCCCACGCGGACGATCTGCTCGCCCGCGTCGTCGCCGCGCCCGAGCGGTGGGGGACGCACGAGTTGCACGTCGAGATCGAGACGTACACGTGGGACATCCTGCCGCGCGAAGCCCGCGGTTCCGGCGATCTTGTCGACGGCCTCGAGCGCGAGTACCGCCACGTACTGACGCGCCTCGCCGAGGCCGGCTGGTTCCCGGCGACGATCTAGTCCGCACGGATCTCCGAAAGCACGCCGCCCCGCGTTGACACCCCCGGAGCCCCTGAGTATCTTCCCCGCCTCGATCGTCCCACGGGCCGATCGAACTCGGTGGCCCCGTCGTCTAGTCAGGCCTAGGACACCAGGTTTTCATCCTGGCGACCGGGGTTCAAATCCCCGCGGGGTCACCACTTCGTTCACTCTTGCCGACTGCGGCGACGAGGTGTGCCCAGAGGGCAGGGAGAAAGGGCCCGTCCTGCCAGCGCAGACGGTGGATCCGATCCCGCGATACCATCGAGGCGTTCCGTCGCGGACTTCGGCGATGCCCGCGGCTCTTCGTTGACCAATCGAGAGGGACTCCGCCATGCACTCGCGCACCCGGCCAGCGGCAGCGCTCGCACTCCTCGCGGCCATGACCGCGCTCGCCTCGAGCGCGCACTCCGCGCAGGCCGGCGACGTGCGCGCGCTCGGCGGCGAGTGGCTCTACGTCGAAGACCGCACCGAGGGCCGCGCCGTCGAGGAGCAGCAGCCCCCGATGAGCATGACGTTCGGGCTGCGCGTCGAGGAGGATGCGGTGGTCCTGGTGCGCGGCCAGGGCACGCGGCGCCGCGAGGAGCGCATCCCGCTCGACGGTTCGACCCTCGAAGTCGCCGACGCGAGCACGATGAGGCTGTACACCGGCGAGTGGAAGGACGGCGCGCTCGAGTACGTGTCGGAGAGCTATCGCCTGTCGGACGACGAGCGCACGTCGCGGATCCGGTGGGAGTTTCGTAGCGCGGCCGACGGCCTCTTGGTGCGCGTCGTCGTCGGCGACCCCGCGGTGCTCGACTCGTTGGCGCTCTATCGCCATCCAGAGGACATCGCGCTGCCCCCGCCGGCCAAAGCCTCGATCGCCGACATGGATTGGCTGACCGGCGCGTGGGTCGGAACGCGGGGCTCGTCGTCGATCGAGGAGCGTTGGGGCCCGCCGCTCGGCGGCGCGCTGCTCGGCGTGGCGCGCACGGTCAAGGGCGGCTCGATGACCGCATTCGAGTTCCTGCGCATCGTCGAGCGCGACGGCGGGTTGGTCTACGTCGCGCAGCCCGGCGGCGTGCCGCCGACCGAGTTCGTGCTCACCGCGCTCGACGGCACGCGCGCCGTGTTCGAGAACCCGCGCCACGATTCCCCGCAGCGCATCGTGTATGAGCTCACCGCGGAGGGGGACCTCGTCGCCTCGATCGGCTTCATGCAGGGCGGCCGCCCCCAACGCTTCGAATTCACGCGCGAGGGCGACTGATCGAAGCGCTGCAGGCCCCGCGCCGCTACCGGCGCTCCCGAGCGAGGGCGCGCGCGTGCCGGAGGTACAGGAGCGCGCCGCTCAAAAGAACGATGCCCGACGGCAGAAGTTGCTGCCCCTGAACCACGACCATCGTGCCGGTCAGCACGACGACGATGACGAGGAAGGCGAGCGGGACGAACGGGTATCCGGGCACCGGTACGGTGCGCGCTCCCTCTCGGACCCGCAGGCGAAAGAGACCGAGCACGGCGAGGGCCGTGAAGAGGCTCAGGATCCAACCGAGGTTCGTGAGCTGCTCACGCAGCCCCGAGGCCCAGAGGATCGCGACCGCCAGCCCGACTTGCGTCCAGATCGCGGTCGCGGGCACATCGCCCGTGAACGCGAGGCGCTTGGGCAAGAGACCGTCTCCCGCCATCTGCGCGATGACGCGGGGGCCGATCATCACCAGCGACGAGACCGACGTGACGAGCGCGACGACCAACACGACGCGCACGAACGACTCCAGGGCGTGTCCGCCCAGCGCGGCGGCGGCGACTGCAGCGATGTCCTGTGTCCCCGCGAGCTCCTCGAGCGGGGCCGCGTAGACGAAGATCGCGTTGAGTGCGAGATAGAGCGCAGTCACGAGCAACGCGGCGAACAGCATCGAGCGCGGCAGCGTGCGCGCGGGATCGCGCGCTTCGCCCGCGACGTAGACTGCGGCATTCCAGCCCGAGTAGCTGAGCGAGACCCACATCATGGTCACCGTGAAGGTCCCGAACGAGAACGCCTGCGGCGCGACGATCGGTTGGGGAGTCAGCTGCGAGGCTCCTACTGCGATCAAGCCGAGCAGCATCGCGAGCTTCACGAGCACGACCCCGTTCTGCACCCACGCCCCACGCCGGACGCCGCTCGTGTGCAGGAAACCCGTCAGTACGATGACCGCGCTCCCGACGAGGTCGAGCGGGACCGCATCCGGAATCCACGGAGCGGCGTAGGTCTGGGTCGCCTCGGCGGCGAACGCGATCGCGCCCGTGAACCCGGCCCAGATCGACACCCATCCGGCGAGGAAACCCACCGCGGGATGCAGCGTGCGCGAGAGGAACATGTACTCGCCACCCGACTCCGAGATGCGCGCCGCGAGCGCGCCGTAGCACAGGGCGCCGAGCACCGCGACCAGGCCACCGAGGGCCCACGCGAGCATCACGTATCGGGGCGAACCCAAGTCCGCGAGCGCGAAGCCCGAGGTCGTGAAGACCCCCGCGCCGATCATGTTCGCCGAGACCAGTGCAGCGAGCGAGACGACCCCGAGGCGCCGACGGTCCGTCGCGCTCATCGCCGCTCGAAGCGCGCCGCCCAGTTCTCCTCGAGCCCTTCGATGTCGAGTTCCTCCACGAGGTCGAACCCGAAGCTCTCGAGCTCTCCGATCACCTCGTCCTTGCCTGCGCGCACGTGTCCCAAGGTCCACTCGCGACTCACACCGGGAATCCGCTCGAA
The DNA here is from genome assembly GCA_029259605.1 of Planctomycetota bacterium. Lineage (GTDB taxonomy): Bacteria > Planctomycetota > UBA1135 > UBA1135 > OFTM281. The sequence continues at coordinate 25,538 of JAJDEV010000104.1, forward strand.
GTCGACGATCACCACCTGCCCGCCGGCGCGCAGCGCGTCGTGCAGCGAACCCATGGTGTGGCGCGGGAACTCGAAGTGGTGGTAGACATCGCAGAGGAACGCTGCGTCGATCGAATCGCGAGGCAGTTCGACCGAGTCCTCTTTGCAGAGTCGGGCTTCGATCTGGGGGTGCCCCTCGTCGACGGCTCGCCGCGCGAGGTGCGCGACGAAATCGGGCGCGATGTCGACGGCGTAGACCGTTCCCTCCGCGCCGACCGCGCGCGCCAGCGGGTCGAGGAACGCGCCCGTGCCGGCGCCGATGTCCGCCACCGCTTGTCCAGGCTGGAGGCCGATCGCGTCGACGATGTGCTGGCGCTGCGCGAAGACCTCACGGCTCTCGCCTTCGAAGCGCTCGACGAAGTTCTCCACGTCGAGCTCCTCCGCGAGGAAGCTCTCGTTGATCCCCGGCTTGACGCTCTCCTCGGGCGCCGGCGCGGGCGGAGCGGGGGGGCTCGCACAGGAGAACTGCGTGAGCGCGGCGGCGAACGTCGCGGCGAGATTGGGGAGCGTGTTGGAATTCATGGCCGCGGAGCATAACGCGTCGTCGTCGCGGGCGGCGTAACGCGTGCCGGGATCCAGTCCGCTCAGCGCGCTTCGGCGAGCTCCTCGCGCACGCCCGCGAGCGCGCGCTGACCCATCGGGTCGCACAGGCTGACGATCACCGCAACGAGGCCGGACATGACGAACGCGGGCGGCAATTCGGACAGGGCCGCGAAGCTCTCGCCGACGATCGGCAACTGCGGCGCCAAGAACTTGAAGGCCGGCACGCTGACGAAGCCCGCGAGCATGGCGGCGAGCGCGCCGCGCGCGGTCAGGCGCGACCAGAAGAGCGACAGGATCATGGTCGGGCAGAAGGTGGCCGAGATGCCCGACCAGCCGAAAATCGCGAACCAGAACACCGTGCGTCCGGGGATCAGCGCGGCGACGGAAAAGGCGATGCACAGCGCGGCTGCCGCAAGGCCGAATGTCACCATGCGGCTGCGTCCGAGCAGCTGCTCGTCGCTCATGCCCGGGTGGCGCACCTTCTGGAAGTAGTCGCGCACGAACGCGCTCGAGGCGAGCACGAGCAGCGAATCGACGGTCGACATGATCGCCGCCAGCACGATCGCGATGTAGAGGCCCACCGCCCAGGCGGGCACGCTCTCCGCCACGAGCATCGGCAGCACCTGCTGACCGCCCTGCCCGAGCTGCTCCACCAGGCCTTGCTCCGGCTTCATCAGGAAGGCGCGCCCGACCATGCCGACCGACACGGCACCGGTCGTCGCGAGCAGCGTCCACAGCACCGCGACGATTGCCCCCGGCCGCACCTGGTCCACCGAGCGCATCGAGAGGAAGCGCACGAAGATCTGCGGCGAGCCCATGAAACCCAGGCCGATGGCCAGGAAGCTCAGGATCGTGAAGCCCGAGGTCCAGCTCTGTCCGTCTGGACCCCACAACGAGAGCAGCTGCGGATCCTGTTGCCGCAGGCCTTGCAGCACCGGATCGAGCCCGCCGGCCGCGGCCACCCCGAACAGGGGCAACGCGATCAGTCCGACCAGCATCAGGCTGCCCTGGAACACGTCCGACCAGACCACCGCCACGAAGCCGCCGCTGACGATGTAGACGAGCACCACCGCGAAGCCGACGATCGCCCCGGCGAAGTAGTTCCAGCCGAGGAAGCCCTCGAAGGCGGTGCCGATGGCATCGATCTGCGCGCTGACATAGATCGTGACGAACACGACCAACGTGAAGGCCGCCACCAACCGGATGCGATGGCCGGTGTCGCGCAAGCGCGACTCGAGATAGTCGGGGATGGTGATCGAGTCGTAGCGATCGGTCAGGTTCTTGAAGCGTCGGCACAACAAAATCCACGCCGCCGCCACGCCAAGCACTTCGCCGAGCACGACCCACAACGCTTGTGCGCCCACCGCCGCCCCCATGCCGGTCAACCCCATCAGCAGCCAGGCCGACTCCCCGGTCGCGCGCGAAGAGAACGCGGCGGCCCAGAACCCGAAACGCTTGCCCCCCGCGTAGTAATCGCGCAGATCGTTCATCTTGCGCGACGCAGCGACCCCGATCAGAAGCAGGATTCCGAGGTAGACCGCAATGCCGAGGAGTTGCATCGCTGGAGCCTAGCAGGTCAGGCCGCCACAGCGCGGACCAACGGGTTTCCGGGTTCCCTACGCGAGCCGCTTGGTGATCGCTTCCAAGTCGAGACCGAAGGTCTCGTGCAGTCGCACGATCGTCGCCACGCGATCGAGCTCGACGGCCGCGATGCACAGCGTGCGCTCGTGGTCGATGCCCGTGCCGAGCAGGCCGCGGTCGTAGGCGCGCCGCAGCACGACGCTCTTCACTTCGTAGAGTTCGGCGACGACCTCGAGGGAGAGGTAGAGGCGGCCCTCGATGCGGACGGTTTCGACGCTCACGCGGCACCCCCCGGTTTGGCGGCTGTGACCTGGCCGAGCTCGCGGAGGAGCTCCTTCTGGCGGGCGGTGAGCTCCTTGGGCAGGTCGATCCGGAGGCGGACGAGCAGGGCGCCGTGTCCACCGCCGCGCTTCGCCAGCCCCTGTTCGCGCAGGCGCAGCAGCTTGCCGGTGCGTGACCCGGGAGGGACGTTGACCGTGGCTGTGCCGCGCGCGGTGCGCACTTCGACCCTCGTGCCGTTCTCGGCGTCCCACGGAGTGAGCGTGACGCTCGTCTCGAGGTCGTCGCCTCGGACGCTGTACGTTTCGTCGTCGAGGAGCCGCAGCGTCAGGTGCAAGTCGCCCGCTTCGCCGCCGCTCCCGCCGGGTTCGCCGAGTCCCTTGAGGCGCAGCGTCAACCCGTCGCGGACGTCCGCGGGGATCTTCAGGTCGACGGTCTTCGTTCGTCTCACTTGACCGATGCCACCGCACGAGGGACACACGTGCTGCGCGAGCGCGCCGGTGCCGCCGCAGGTCGGACAGCCGACGCGCGCGGGGACTTCGAACTGGCGCTTGCCTCCGGCGAGCGCGTCGGAGACGGACAGCGAGAGGTCCGCGCGAACGTCCGCGCCGCGGAAGCGGTAGCGGCCGTGCTGGTTGGGCCGGCCCTCGAAGTCGCGCCGCACGTCGTCGCCGAACGCCGACTGGAAGAAGTCCGAGAAGCCGCCGCCACCGCCGAACGCCTCCTCGAACTCCTCGCGCGACATGCTGCGCCCGCCGGACGGCGGCTCGAACTCCTGACCGTGTTCCCAGTGCTCGCCGAAGCGGTCGTACTTCTTGCGCTTCTCCGGATCGGAGAGGACTTCGTAGGCCTCGCTGATCTCCTTGAAGCGCAGCTCGGCGGTCTCGGTGTCGCTCGCGTTCTGGTCCGGATGCCACTTCAGCGCGAGCTTGCGGTAGGCCTTCTTGATGCGCTCGGGACTCGCGTCGCGGTCGACACCGAGCAGCTCGTAGTAGTCCTGGAACTTCACGCGGTGCGGTGGGTGAGCATGGTGGGAGGCGCGCGCCGCGGGTCGCTCCGGCGCGCCGCCGGCGACCCGAGCGGTCGGGATCTCGTGCAGGGTAGCGAAGTCCCGCGCTCGACGCGCCACGGGCCGGTCGCATCGGATCGCTTTGGGAGAATCCGCCCGTGCCCCGGACTAGCCCGGGTTCTTCATGAGGCTTTGCCGAGATCGACGCGGATGTGCGTCAGATCAGCGCTTCGCGACCGAAGCGCGTGGAGGCGACCTTGACGGGTCGTCGAACCCGGTGAGGAAGGGAAGCGTTGATATGGCGCGCA
>JAJDEV010000105.1 GCA_029259605.1 Planctomycetota bacterium
CGGCGATCGCGCGCGCCGCCGCGACGCGTCGCGCCGCGCTCGACGACGAAAGCACTTCGCGACACCGCGCGACGAGGTGATCGCTCGCTTCGAGCGTGCCCTGTGTGCCGGCGGTGCAGAAGCGCAGGAACGCCGCCGGCCCCGCGCCGCGCGCGCCGTCGCCGGTCGGTCCGTTCAATCCCGCGGGCGGCGCGAACTCCATGTCGTGCCCCTCGAGCCCGACGCTCGCGCGGCGCGCGAGTTCGGTGACCACTTCGTCCCACGTGCCGACGAGCTCGTCGGGCTGGGGCGACAGGACGCGCTCGGCCACGTCCGGATCGACCACGAGTCCGAGCGGCAGGCGACCGCGGCGCACGAGCAACGCGCACGCTTGGTCGAGCGTCGTGTCGAGGCGCAGGCGCAACGTCTCGGGCCAGCTGCGTTCGACGGTCGCGCGAATGCGGAAGACGAGCTCGCGATCGATCAACCCGGGTCGGGCGAGGTCGGTGCTCCACGCCGACACGCGCGCGCGCAACGCCCGCTCGCCGACCGCGCGCACGCCGTCGTCGGGCTGCGCGAGGAACAGCGTCGAGAGCCAGAGGTCCGTGTCCACGGCGGCGACGATGCGGCTGATCCGCCGACGGACTTCCGCATCCCCGTCGCGCGCGGCCTGCGCGAGCGCGGCCGCGTCGTCACGCCCTACATGGGCCGCGAGCCAGCGCTCGGCGCTCTGCCGCCGCGCGCCGTCGGGGGCACGCAGCTCGAGCAGGCGCGCGCCGGTCTCGTCGCCCGACCGCTCGACCGCGCTCCACACCGGCGGACCGGCGAGCGAGACGGCGAGCAGCGCGATTGCCCAACGGGAGAGACAAACCATGGGCGCAACCGTAGACACCCCCGGCGGCGCCGACCAGTCCGCGTGCCGCGTGGGGCACGAAAGCGGTCGCCGGATCGAGCCTCCTGGCGCGCGGACGTTACCCTGTGCGCCGCATGTTCCACCGCCTCCTCATCGCGAACCGCGGCGAAGTCGCCGTGCGCATCGCGCACGCCGCGCGCTCCCTCGACATCTCCCCCATCGGCATCGTGTCCGAAGCGGACCGCGACGCCGGGTGGACGCGCGAGTTCGACGACGTCGTGTGCGTCGGTCCGGCCGCGGCGAGCGACAGCTACCTGCGGATGGACCGCATCGTTCAGGCCGCGCTCCAGATGCACGCGACCGCGCTGCATCCGGGTTGGGGGTTTCTGGCCGAGAGTCCGCGCTTCGCGCGCCTGTGCGGCCAGCACGGCATCACGTTCGTCGGGCCCGAGGCGCGGCTCATGGACGAGCTCGGCACCAAGTCGCCGGCCAAGGCGGCGATGTCGCGCGCCGGGCTCGACGTCGTTCCGGGTTCGGACGGACCGCTCGTCGACGCCGACGCCGCCGCAGCGTGCGCGAACGAGATCGGTTACCCGGTCATCCTCAAAGCGGACTCGGGCGGCGGCGGACGCGGGATGCGCAAGTGCGCGAACGAGGCCGAGGTGCGCGAGGCGTTCTCGTCGGCTCAGGCCGAAGCGCTCGCTGCGTTCGGTTCCGGTTCGATCTACCTCGAGCGCTACCTCACGACCGGACGCCACATCGAGGTGCAAGTGCTCTGCGACAACTTCGGGCACGGTGTGCACCTCTTCGAGCGCGAGTGCTCGGTGCAGCGCAAGCACCAGAAGCTGATCGAGGAGAGTCCGAGTCCGGCGCTGACGCCCGACGAACGCGCGGCGCTCGGTGCGCGCGCGATCCGCGCCGCGCTCGAGGTCGGCTACACGAACGCCGGCACGATCGAGTTCCTGCGCGCGGACGACGGCTCGCTCTTCTTCATGGAGATGAACACGCGCCTGCAGGTCGAGCATCCGGTCAGCGAGATGATCACGGGCATCGACATCGCGCGCTCGCAGATCGCGATCGCCGCGAACCACCGCTTGGCGTTCGAGCAATCCGACCTCGAGGCCAGCGGACACGCGATCGAGTGCCGCATCAACGCCGAGGATCCCGAGGACGGCTTCCGCCCGTCGCCCGGACGGCTCGACGCGTTCGAGTTCCCCGACGACCGCGGTCCGGGCACCGTGCGCGTCGACACGCACCTGAGGGCGGGCGAGCGGATCACGCCGCACTACGACTCGCTCATCGCCAAGGTCATCGTGCACGCAGACACGCGCGAGCAGGCGATCGAGACGATGACGCGCACGCTCGAGGGCGCGAACGTCGCGGGCGTGAAGACGACCGTGCCGCTGCATCTCGCGGTGCTCGCCTCCGAACCGTTCCGCTCCGGCAACTACGACACCGCATCGATCCCCGGCTGGCCGGCATAACCAACGACTCATGGCCAAGGTTCCCCTCGCCCCGATCGGTAAACCCCTCGACGCTTCGCTCGGCGAGGTCGAGATCGAGCGCAATCGTCACGCGCACGCGGAGCGCGGCGATATGCTGCGCGCGCGCCGCGAGCAGATCGCCGCCGGCTGGGGCGACAAGTACGTCGAGCGTGTGCACGCGAAGCAGAAGCTGACGACGCGCGAGCGCATCGACGTCCTGCGCGACGCGGGCAGCGAGCTGTTCGAGGTCGGGCGCTTCGTCAACTGGGGCGTCACGTTCGGCAAGTCGGAGAGCCCCGCCGCCGGCGTCGTCACCGCGTTCACGCGCGTGCACGGTCGTTGGACGATGGTCATCGCGAACGACAACACGGTCGCGTCCGGATCCTGGTGGCCGCAGACGCCGGAGAAGATCGAGCGCGCGCAGGAGATGGCGCGCCGCCTGCGCATCCCGGTCGTCTATCTGGTCGATTGCTCCGGGCTGTACCTGCCCGAGCAAGGCCGCTCGTTCCCCGGCCGCACGGGCGCGGGCCACATCTTCAAGAAGAACAGCCTGCTCTCCGCCGAGGGCGTGCCGCAGATCGCCGGCGTGTTCGGCGACTGCATCGCGGGCGGCGGCTACATGCCGATCATCTCCGACCGCGTGTTCATGACCGAGCAGGCGTACATGGTCATCGCCGGCGCGGCGCTGATCAAAGGCGCGAAGAGCCAAAGCCTGTCGAGCCTCGACATCGGCGGACCCGAGGTGCACGTCGGCCAGTCCGGTTGCGCCGACGTGCGCGTGCCCGACGACGAAACCGCGCTCGAATTGATCCGCGCCGAGCTCGCGAAGCTGCCCGGCAGCGCGAACGACTACTACCGCCACGGCGCCGAGGCGTGCGAGCCGCACTTCCCCGCCTCCGAGCTCGAGGCCGTGGTGCCCGACGACCATCGCGTCGCCTACGACGCCGAAGATGTGCTCGCGCGGCTCGTCGACCACAGCCTGTTTTGGGAACTTCTGCCCGACCGCGGGCGAGAGATGATGGTCGGCGTCGGTCGCGTCGATGGGCTCTACATGGGCTTCGTCATCAACCGCCAGGGCTTGACCGACAACCCCGAACACCACGGCGCGAAGAAGCCGGCCGGCGTGCTCTACAAGGAGGGCATCGCCAAGGTCTCCGCGTTCTCGCGCGCGTGCGACGCGGACGGCATCCCGATCGTGTGGCTGCAGGACATCTCGGGCTTCGACATCGGCGTCGAGGCCGAGCAGCTCGGTTTGCTCGGCTACGGGTCGAGCCTCATCTATACGAACAGCACGAACCAGACGCCGATGTTCACGGTGCTGTTGCGCAAGGCGTCGGGCGCGGGCTACTACGCGATGGCCGGCATGCCGTACGAGCCGGTCGTGCAGCTCTCGACGCCGCAGACGCGGCTCGCCGTCATGGAGGGTCGCACGCTCGCGATCGCCGCGTTCAACACGAAGCTCGACGACGATTTCGAGATCCTGACCGACGATCCGGAGGAGCGCGCCAAGATCGAGGCCGGGATGAAAGACGTCGAGGCGCGCATCGAGGGCGACATGGATCCGTACAAGTCCGCCTCGCAGATGGACACGGACGAGATCGTCGCCTTCGGCGAGCTGCGCGACTGGCTCGTGACGCTCGCGCAGGCGGCCTACCAGGCGACCGGCTATCGGCGCGGCAAGAACCCGCGCATCTGGTCGCTGCACGACATCGACGCACTCAGCAGGCCGCGGGGCTGACCATGCAACGACGCATCGAGCTCCTCTCCGAAGAACGCGACGGCGGCCTCGTCCTGCTGTCGCCCGAGGTCGGCCACTTCACATGCGCGCTCGACCGCGGCAACCTGGTCGCGCCGGGCACGCTCGTCGGCCGCATCCTGACGCTCGGCGAGACGGTCGAGCTCGTCACTCCGCACGGCGTCACGGGTCGCATCGTCTCCGACAAGCCCGAGCGCGTGCACGAGCCCGTGGGCTACGGCGACGTGCTCTACGAACTCGTCGGCCTCGAAGCCGCCGCGCTCGCGGACGCCGAGGGCGAGACGCACGCCGAGAGCGGAAGCGCGCTCACCTTCGACAGCCCGTACACCGGCCGCTTCTGGCAGCGCCCCTCGCCCAAGGATCCGGCCTTCGTGAGCGTCGGCGACGTGATCGAAGCGGGCATGACGATCGGTCTGATCGAGGTCATGAAGACCTTCACGCGCCTGACCTACGAACCGGGCAGCCGCCTACCGGCGCGCGCGCGCGTTACGGCGCTACGCGCCACGGACGGCGCGGAGGTCAACGAGGGCGACGCGCTGCTCGAGCTCGAAGGCGCGTAGGCTCCGACGCGCCGCCGCGATCGCTCCCGCCGTCAGCGCGCCGCGTCGATCGCAGTCGTACGGACGTACGCGAGCTCCTGACCGCCGAAGCGATCCGTCGCGAAGAGCAGGCGTTCGCCGTCGGGACTGAACGCGGGATCGCCGTCGAAGCCGGCGTGGAACGTGATCTGCTCGGGCGCGCCGCCGTCCGCGTCCATCATCCACACGTCGCGGTTGCCCGCGAGCTCGCGCGTGTACGCGATGCGCTTGCCGTCCGGCGACCAGGTCGGGTAGCCGTGGATCGCCGGTCCGCTCGTGAGCGACTTCACGTTCGCACCGTCGGCGTCCATCACGAAGACCTGCGTGTGGAACGTCTCCGCATCGCGATCGGAGTGGAAGACGATGCGTGTTCCGTCGGGACTCCAACGCGCGTCGGAGTCGTAGCCCGGATCGTGCGTGAGCTGGGTCACGCTTCCCGTCGCGAGCTCCAACACGAAGAGGTCGTGGTTCGGGGCGTCGGACTCGGCGACCGAATCGAAGAGCAGACGCTTGCCGTCGGGTGAGAGCAGCGGGCGGAACGCGTCGACCTCCAGCGCTTCGAAGAGGTGCGCCGGCGTACCGGGCTCGAGCGACGCCTCCAGGACGCGATACCGATCGTCGCGCTGCGCGTAGAAGAACAAGCCGCCGCCGTCCGGCCGCCAACTCGGCCAACTCGCCGGCGCGACCCCGTCCGTCAGACGTCGAGCGTCCGTGCCGTCGGGTCGCACGACCCAGACCTGCCAGCTGCCGCTCCGGTTCGAGACGAACGAGATCCACTCGCCGCGCGGCGAGAAGAACGCCTGGCCATTTCGCGCCCCGGACTCGGTGAGCCGCACGACCGGGCGTTCGTCAGGTACCGCGCATAGACCGGTCCAGACGGCGAGCGTCAGCGTGCAGGCGAGCATGGACCGATCTTAGCCGTTCGCCGATCGACGCGAGCGGCGCCCGTCGCGCGGCGTCCGCAACTTGCGAGCTTCGAACGGATGCGGCCGAACTCGTCAGCGCAACCCGAGTCCGGTCTCGACCTGGAACGGGACCTTCTCGATCGAGAGGTCCTGCCACACTTCGATTTCCAATCGGCCGCGCGCGGGCACCTCGTCGGCGCGCAAACCCTGTTGCCACGAGCCCATACCGCTGAAGCTCATCGACGGCTCGAGCGCGTGCTGTGTCCCGTCCGGCGAAACGAGCGCATACCGCACGATGGACACCGTGTCGCGCTTCGTCTCGAGCGTGATCTCACTCCCGTCTCCCCACTGTGCGTCGCCGACTTGGGTCACACGAAAGTCGAAGCCACCCACCGTGAACTCGGTTCCTGCGGCGAGCGAGATCTCGTCGGTCGTGAACGTCTCGCTGCGCTGGGCGACCTGCACCGCGAGCGTGCCCTCCGCGAACAATCGCGAGGCGCCGCGCGCCGGCACGACGTCCGAGGGGATCGTGAACACCAGGTGACGACCGTCATCCGCCACGCGCGACATCATCTCGAACGGACCGAACGGGTCGTCCTTCTTGATGAGGTCGGTCCCGCGATCGTCGCGGAACGAGTCGAGCGCGCACGCGTCATCGTCGATCCCGAGGATGCCGCCCTCCGCGTGCTCGAACTCGAGCGCCAAGCGCGTGCGTTCGAGCGATCCCATGAACGCGAGCTCGACGCCGAACGGGTCGTCCGAGGCGGGATCCGCGCCCGTGTGAACGGGCGTGTTGATCGTGAGCCCGACGACGCGGACGGGACCCGAAGCGGACGGAATCGGCCGCGGCTTGGTCGATGCGTGCGCGGCGGACTCCGGGAGCGGCGAGCGAGTCGCCGGGAGCCCGGTCTCGGAAGCGTCCTTGTCGAGCGTGAGAACGCCGACGGAGACGAGGATCAGGAGCGCGGCGACGAGGACCGGGATGCGAATGTTCATGGAACCGCGTATCGGTCCCCGGCCTCGATCCCTTGAGCGAGTCGGCCGGACGGGCCCGGCTCACGCGCTTCGCACGGGGTCCGGCGTCACACGCGTTGATTGGGTGCAACCAGGTGATGTGCGGCGCCTAACCAACCGACGCCGCTCGGTTCTCGACCACTCCGTCCCCTTCGCCACCCGCCGTCATGGTCCATTCTCTCGTCGCGTTCGCGTTCGCCGCGCTGCCTACACTCACGCAAGCGAACGAGGTTCCGCTCGACAACACGCCGCGCGACTTCACGAACCTGAACGCCGAGGCGGTGCGGCCGCTGGCGCTCGCAACCGACGGCGAGCTCTACGCGCTGAACACGCACGGCAGCGAGGTCGTGCGCTTCGCGGCGGGTGACGCGCAGGAGCTCGGTCGGTTCGCGACGCCGCTCTTTCCCGTGTCGGTCGCGCTCGACGGCGACGATCTCTTCGTCGTGAGCGAGGGAACGCACTGCCTCGTGCGCATGGATCGGTTCAGCGGCGCAGTCGAGGCGCTCGTCGCGCTCGCGTCGGAGCCAGCGGACTTGGTCCTCGACGTCGCGCGCGGATCCGCGTTCGTCGCGTGCAGCGGAGAAGACGTCGTCATCGAGGTCGACCTCGCGACGCTCGCGGTGCGCGCGTCGTATCCGATCGCGTCGAAGCGGCCGCGCTTCCTGACACTCGACGACGACGGCAGCGTGCTCGTCACGCCCGGCGTCTCGGGCAACAACACCATCGTGCTCGGCGACGAGGTCGTCGACCTGAACGACAAGACGAACACGCCCGGGCGCGGCCTGCCCGACTCGGACCTCTTCCGTCTGCGTCCGGGACAGACGCGCTTCGTGTCCGTCGTACGCGGGCTCGGCTCGCTGCTCTTCGCGCACGGGCGCAATCCGAGCACGCGCGAGTACTGGGTGCTGAACGTCGAGTCGATCAATCAGGACCCGGCGCGTCAGGGCGAGCCGCTGCTCAACGGCAACTTCGCGCGCAACCGCGTGTCGATCGTCACGCTGCCTTCGATCGGAGCGGGCACGTTCGAGCGCGCGCTCGACGTGGACGACGTCGACGCGACGCTCGCGGTCCGCTACGAGCGCGAGCGCAGCGTGGCGACGCCGTTCGGCTTGACGTTCGCGACGAACGGCACGGCGTTCGTCACCGGGCCGGCCGCCGACCTGGTCGCGGTGCTCGGGACGGACGGCGCGCGCCTCACCGAGCTCGTCCTGCCCGACGGCACGATCCCGCGCGCCACGCTGCTCGACGAGGCGCGCGGCACGGCGTGGGTCCACGGCTGGGGCTCGAATCGGGTGTACGCGTTCGCGCTCGACCCCGCGACGCTCCTGCCGACCTCGAGCACGCCCGCGCGCGCGCTCGACCTGGGCGCGGATCCGACGCCGCCGAGCGTCCAGGCCGGACGGCGCGTGTTCTACGACGCCTCGCATTCGGCCGACGGGCGCTTCACGTGCGGCCACTGCCATCCGGGCGGCGGCGCGGACGCGCTCGCGTGGGACCTGTCCGATCGCCCGGTCGACGACAAGGGCGTGTTCGTCACGCAGCGCCTCTTCGGGATCGAGTCGACCTTCCCGTACCACTGGCGTGGCGAGCGCAACTTCCGCGACTTCAACGCCGCGTTCCCGGGGCTGCTCGGCGCGGATGCCGCGCTCCCCGACGAAGCGCTCGCGCAGCTCGAGTCGTTCGTGTTCAGCCTGCAGCAGCCCGCGAATCCGCGGCAGCACGTGAGCCGCACGCTCGTTCGCAAGAGCGGTAGCGCGGGCGATCCGATCGCGGGGCTCGCGCTGTTCCAAAAGCCCGGCACGGCCGGGTTCCGCGCGTGCAACGACTGTCACGCGCTTCCGATCGGCACGATGAGCGACATCTTCGTGTCCAGCGCGCTGCCGATCGCGGCGCGCAACTACCTCGATCCGCCGGCGTTCTCGAGCGGCAACCTGTTGCTCAAAGACCAAGCGACGGTCACCACGAACGTGCGCGGAACTCTGATGTCGGTGCCGGCGCTCGGGACCGGCCTGGGCGCGAACGGTCTGATCGCCACGCTCGAGGGCTTCGTCGCGGGCTTCCCCGGCATCGGCATCGCGTCCGCACCCGATGTCGCCGCGTTCCTCGAGCAGTTCGACCACGGCATCGCACCGGCGGCGCACGTGGCGCACTTGCTGAAGGCGAGCAGTCCGCCCGCGAAGTTCGTCGCCGTCGAGTCGGTGCTGCTCGACCAGGCGCGCCGCGCGTGGATCGACGTCGTGGCGTACGGCACCGTCGTCGGCGAGCGCGGCGAGCGGCGGCGTGCGCGCTGGTGGTTCGACGCGGACCGGGGCGTCTTCCGCGCGAACGACCCGCGCGTGCCGAGCCTCGAGTGGGAGCAGTTCCGCGCGCTCACGCTGGCGGGACGCGTCGAGAGCGTCGTGCTCGGTCTCCCGCCGGGCAACGGCCGGAGCTTCGCGTTCGAGCGCGACCACGACGAAGGCGCCGAGGGCGCGCCGACGTTCCGCAAACTTCCGCGCGTCCTCTGGGCGAACTCGACTGTGGCCAAGTACACCTTCGAGACCGATCAACCCACCGACTGGGTCATCCGCTATCGCACCCACGTCGGACCGGAGCTGACGCTCGCGAGCCGCGATCGCGCGCGGACGCACACCGCGGTGCTGCAGGACCTCGCGCAATCGACCCACGACCTCGTCACGTTCGTCTACACCGCGGAGCTCACGGTGACCGACTCGCGCGGCAACGCGACGACCGTCGCGCTCCCGAGCGTGGCGACCGAGGCGATGAACATCCGCGCGAACTACCACACGACCGTCGTGCAGCACGCGGAGTGGGAGCGCACCGAGTGGGACGCCGCGACGGGCGTGCTCGACGCGACCGCGACGTTCCGCCTCGACCGCAAGGTCGGGAGCGCGCTCCAGCTCCCCGCGAACGAGCGGGTCGTCGTGGGGCGCCTGATCGTGGACGGCGAGGTGCACTCGCGGGTCGAGACGAGCGGCGCGACGAGCTTCGACATCAACGGCGTTCCGTACGACGCGCTCGAGGGTCCGTTCCTCCTGTCCGCGATGACGCGCGTCGACGGCGATCCGGACGACGGCGTCGCGCGCCTGTCGTTCCGCGCCCTCGGCATCGGGCCGGGCGCAGAGGTCACGCTGCAGATCGTCGCGATCCCCCACCTCGCCGCCGAGCTCTACGATCCGGCCGCGCCGTCGTTCGACGGCACGGCGACGATCAGCTGGTCGCTCCCGGACACGCCCGCAGCGTTCCGCCGGCTCGTGTTCCGCGCGCCGCGGCGCGCTCAGCGCTTCGGGAACTGAAGGCCGTGCAGGCCCCACGTTCCGTCCGCGCGGAACGTCCACTTCGTCACGACGTCGCCCGACTCGATCGCGAAGGCGGCGATCTGGTATCCGTCGTCGTCCTCGCTGCAAACCGGCGCAGGGAGGTCCGGATAGGTGTCCCAACCGCGCAGGCTCGTCGAGCTCTCGATCGACGCGGTCATGCGCTCGCGGAACGGCTCCTGGAAGAACGCGCTCACCGCCGGCGCGGAGGAGGTGGACCACGCGGCGCGGAAGCGCGCGAGGAGCGGCTCGAGCGGCGGGTTCGGCAGGCCCACCTCGATCAGCCTCCACACGCGATCGACGCGCGCCCAGCGCACGACGACCTCGCGCCCGTTCGCGGTGTACGTCACGCGCGCGGAGCCGTCGTCCTCGAGCCATTCGCCGTGTTCGAACACCGGTGTCTCGCTCGTCCAACCGTTGCCCAGCGCGACGTTGCGCAACCACTCGGTCTGGTGCGCGACGGCGTCGCGCGGGAACAACGCGGCCACGGCCTCGAGGTCCCCGCGGTTCCACGCCCCTTCGAACGAGGCCACGGACGGTTCGAGCGCGGGCGGTCGGACCTTCGCGTACACCGCGTAGCTCCCGACGCCGCTGACGACGAGCAGCCCCGCGACGCTCGTGCCCGCGATCTTCCACGCGCGCCGGTTCGCGCGCTGCATCGCGCCGTCGAGCTGCGCGTGCTTCGCTTCCTCCGGCTGGTGGTGCACCGACTTGCGCGTCTTGCGACTCGCGTGGTGCAGGATGTAGAGGTCCTTGTACTCGTGGATCAGCGTGCGCACGCGCCACGCGGGGAACGTGGCGCTCCAGAACAGCGTCGCGCAGCCGGCGCTCAGGTAGAACGCGAGCCCCATCGGATTCGGTCCGACGAGGTGCACGTACGAGACGATGCTCGCGAGCACGGCCACGAGAACCGTCCACAGGAACGGCTGGAACAGGATCTGGATCGCGCCGATGGCCAGGATCGCGGTGAGCGCGGTGGCGAGCACGACCACGACGATGCCCGGTCCGACCGGCACGCGCGTGTCACCCAGCGCACCGATCGCGACCACGGTGACGATGCCGTACGCGAGCGCGCCGAGCCGATGGAACCACATGACGAGCTCGAGCCAGCGATACCCGCTCGCGAGCTCCTCGTTGGCGTCGAGATGGTGCTGGAGCTCCTCCGCCTTGCGCGCGTCGAGCCCGGACTCAGCCGCCCCGCTCACGAGCACCCCCCCGCCCTTCCACGGGGACTCCGAACTCCGATCCCCAAGGGGCGATCTCCGCAGCCTTCCTGCACGTCACGGGTCCGTTCCATGGTCGCTCCACCGTCGTCAGGGACGTTCGAATCGGTCGCGAGCGCGATCCTATGGAGCAGCCGAGGCCGGCGTCATTCGGGCTTGGGCGTAGGCAACGCCGCCAAAGGGCGCACGCCGGCTAGCCAGCTCCTCGCCCTACGGCCGCACCGCCGTTCCCGGGCGCAGCTCGGGCGGCAGGTTGAAGACCACGGACTCGGGCTCGCCCTGCATCTCTTCGACGTCGCTCGCACCGAGCTCGGTGAGGCGGGCGATGACGCGCTGGACGAGGGACTCGGGGGCGGACGCGCCGGCCGTCACGCCGACGCGCATGCCGGGCGAGAGCCAGGTCGGGTCGAGGTCCGCGTCCGAGTCGATCAGGTGCGAAGGGATTCCGCGGCGGCGGCCGAGCTCGCACAGGCGGTTGGAGTTCGAGCTGTTCGGCGAGCCGACGACGAGCAGGAGTTCGATCGCGCCGCCCATCGCCTTGACCGCGTTCTGGCGGTTCTGCGTCGCGTAGCAGATGTCCTCGAGCTCGGGGCCCTGGATCGACGGGAAGCGCGCGCGCAGCGCGTCGATCACGTCGCGCGTGTCGTCGACGGAGAGCGTGGTCTGCGTGACGTAGGCCAGGCGCTCCGGGTCCTCGACCTCGAGCGACTGAACCTCCTCGGGCGTCGAGAGGATGTGCACCTTGCCCTGGACGCGACCGCGCGTGCCCTCGATCTCGGGGTGACCGAGGTGACCGATCAGGATGACCTCTCGCTCGTCGCGCTCGTAGCGCTGGGCCTGCATGTGCACCTTGGTCACGAGCGGGCAGGTCGCGTCGATGACGCGCAGCTTGCGCGAGATGCCGTTCGCGACCACGTCCTCGGCGACGCCGTGCGCGCTGAAGATCGTGACCGAGCCGTTCGGCACTTCCTCGAGCGTCTCGACGAACTTCACGCCACGGCCGCGGAAGTCCTCGAGCACGTGGCGGTTGTGCACGATCTCGTGCAGCACGTAGACGGGCGGGCCGTAAAGCTCGAGCGCGCGGTCGACGATCTCGATCGCGCGATCGACACCGGCACAGAAACCGCGCGGGCTCGCGACGGTGACGTGCACGCCCTTTCCGGGGGGCTGGCTAGACATCGCATCACGTTAACACGCCGCAAGCGCGAACGCAGCAAGACGGACGTGTCCGCCGTGCCCGCCGCCGCTGACGACGACCGTCCCGAGCCCTGTCCGTTCCAGCGGGCGACCGGTGTTCGTCTGTCACCTCACGTCGATCCAGTCGCGTGGCGACCCCAATGCTGCGTCGAACTCGACAGGCGTCATCTCTGACCACGTGTCGATCGTCCCGTTCTTGTCGACGTCGAGAAGCACGACCGGGTCCACGCGGGGACCGCCCGACTTCGTGTAGTACGCTCGAGCCGATACGATCAACGCCCTGGCACCGGTGATCAAATCGAGCTCGAAGACGTCGTTCGATTCAGCGAACTGGACCAACGCCTTGCCGGAAGCGCCCTTGATCTGCCGCAAGAACCTCACTGTCGTCTGGCCCGTAGGACTGCCTTCGTCGTAGATGACCTTCTTCGAGATCGAGACCGCATAATCGGTCGGCGTCGTCGGCGGAGGCGGGAACGTGATCGTCCACCTTTCGATCCGAGTCCTCGCGTTCTGCGGGGGCCGACCGGCCACATAGAGCTTCCCGTCGATGAAGTCCGCTGCCGTCGGCCAGAACGGCACGGCGAGCGCCTGCGTGGAGTCGATCCGCTCGCCATTCTGGTCGAAAGCCCAATGAAAGTAGACCTGGCGGGCGCTCGTAACCACTTCAACCCTCGCGATGAGTCCTGCAAGCGCCGCAGCGCTGCCGCGTGGCGGACTCACATGGCATTGATTGGGTGAGCACGACTTGGGTGGAACACCGACGTCCCCGCTCACGACCGTCTTCTGCGGTTCACTCGCAGCACAGCCTACGACGAGGCAGCCGACGAGGAGACCGAGACCGAGACCACGGCACTTTGAAGACATGTTCACTCCCTGTTCACATCTCGAGCAGACTCTTCGCGACCTCACGCGCCATCGCGCCGTTGCCCGCGGCGTCGAAGTGGCCGTCGTACGGAACGACGGGTAGGCGGCCGGAGCGCTCGAGCTCGGCGCGGATGGCCGGCAGCAGGTCGAGCGTGGCGACGCCGTGCTCGGCGGCGAGGGCGAGGACGTCGGGCACGGGGCCGCGGTCGGGCGCGGCCTCGCGCGCGAGGCCGGCGAGCGGAACGATCGCGAGCAGCGGCACGAAGCCCTGCTCCTCACCCTTCGCCACGAGCCGCGCTAGGTAACCGTCCAGGCGCTCGAGCCCGGTCGCGATCGCTGCGGCGTCGACCTGCCCCACCTGGTCGACCTTGATCGTGTCGTACACGCGCATCGCGAGCGCGCTCCGGCGCACGAGCTGCTTCGCGCGCCACTTCCACGCCGTCCAGCCGGTCGCCGGCCGGCCGAGGTCGAAGGCGATCGGGCCGCTCTTCGACAGGCGCTCGAACGTGCCCTCGATGTCGCGCTCGTCAACGTCGTTCTTGAACCAGAAGAGGATGACGATGTCGGGCGCGATCGTCTCGCCGAGCTCGTCGAGCAGGCCCATCTCCTGGCGCGTGTCGTAGGCGCGCAGGCCGCCGTTCACGACCGTGAAGTCCGTGCCTTCCGGCGCGCGCGCGTCGAGCTCGCGCTCGAGCAGGAACGGCAGCGTCTCGTCGTCGCCGACGCCCTGGCCGTAGACCAGGCTGTCGCCGAGCGCGAGCACGCGCACCTCGCCCGGCGCCTTGTCCGCGAGCTCGGCGCCGCGCAGCCCGAGCGAGTTCACCTCGACCCGGTGCTCGTAGGTGTAGTGCGCCTTGCCCGGCACCATCTCCCAGCCGCGGTAGCGGTTGGCCTGGATCTCGAGGATCGGGAGGCGCTCGGCGAGCGGCGCGCCGTACTTGGCGCGCACCACGATCTCGGCCGCGGCGAACGAGAGGGCGAGCGAACCGCCGGCGACGAGGAGCTTCTTGCGTAGCGAGCGCTTGCGAACGGGCGCGGACATCGGGCCCCTAGCAGGCTGTGGCGAAAGTGCTTCGCCCGCAGAGCGTCGGCATCCGCTCCGGGTTGGTCTCCGGAAACGTAGGCGAAGCGGTGGATTCGGCGAGGCTTTCGGGGGCCAAGCCGGAGTGGAGGACGGCGTTCTGCGGGTG
>JAJDEV010000106.1 GCA_029259605.1 Planctomycetota bacterium
CACCCGCAGAACGCCGTCCTCCACTCCGGCTTGGCCCCCGAAAGCCTCGCCGAATCCACCGATTCGCCTACGTTTCCGGAGACCAACCCGGAGCGGATGCCGACGCTCTGCGGGCGAAGCACTTTCGCCACAGCCTGCTAGGGGGACGCTCCGCTCCTCGGCGCGCGCGATCCGGGGGGACCGCCGAGCGGCGTCACACAAACCGCACAGACGCGCTCCAACGCGTCCCTCGAACGGGCGTAGCTCTCGCGTCGAGAACACGCTTCCACCGTTCACCACGGGAGCCTGACCATGAAGAAAACGATCCAACTCTGCCTCTCGCTCATCGTTCCCCTCGCCGCGCTCGCGCTCGCGCCCGCGGCCTCCGCCCAACGGCCGCTCGTCCGCGTCGCGCCGCCCGCCGACATGGCGGTCCAGGACGACGCCTTCGACGAACGCGAGTGGAGCGCGCAGCTGCGCTCCGAGGATCTCGCGGCGCGCCGTGCGGCCTACGACGCGCTCGTCGAGCGCGCGCTCCACGACGAAGACGCGCGCGCTGCGGTCCGGCGCTGGGCCGCGGACGACGGCGACGTGGAACTGGCGTGGACCGCCGAGCTCCTCTTGCGCGAGCTCGAGCAGGCCCAAGCGCGCACGCGTTCGCCCTTCGCGCGCCTCCGCCCCCGTTTCTCCCTGACCCCGGGCGACGAGGACGGACCGGAGCGCGTCTTCGAGCGCCTGCGTCGCCAGCTCGACGACTCCTTCGCCGACCTGGACTTCGGTGCGCCGCTTGGCGGCGACCTGAACCAGTGGTTCGACGCGTTGCAATCCGGCCTGCCGCTCGGCGGGAAGTCGAGCTCCCAGGGGACCCGCGTCGAGATCGGTCCCGACGGCGTGCATGTCGAGGTCCGCACCGAGGAGGACGGCGACGAGCACGTCGAGACCTACGACGCCGACTCGATCGAGGCCTTGCTCGAGGCGCACCCGGAACTCGAGAGCAAGATCGGGACGCAGCTCTCGCCCGGTCCGCTCGGACGCGCGCCGCTCTTCGGCGGGTTGCGCACGCCGTCCGCCCGTCCGAACGCGCTCGCGCCGTTGCCCCCCGGCGGCGGCGGCAACGACTCCGAGCGCTGGAAGCCCGGGCGCACGCGCACCGACGTCCTCGGCGTCCGCGTGCGCGCGCCCCAGGATCGCACGCAACCGATCGACGGCGTGGCCGACGACGTCGGGCTCGAGGTCGTGCAGGTGCTCCCGCACACGATCGCCGCGGCGCTCGCGCTCGAACCGGGAGACGTCGTGCTCTCGATCGACGGCCGCGAAGCGAAGAGCGTCGACGACGTGCGCGCGGCGCTCGAGGCGCGGAGCGCGGACGCTGCGGTGACGATCGAGATCCGGGCGCGGGACGGCGCGCGCTCGACACGGACATGGGAGCCCGAACACGGGAACTCGGTCCTGTTCTAGCAGGCTGTGGCGAGAGTGCTTCGCGCGTAGAACGTCGACATCCGCTCCGGGTTGGTCTCCGGACGTAGGCCAAGCGGTGGATTCGGCGAGGCTTTCGGGGGCCAAGCCGGAGTGGAGGACGGCGCTCTGCGCGCGAAGGACTTGTGCCACAGCCTGCGAGCAGGCGGTGGCGATCGGGATCGCCGTGCTGCTCCCACCGCCACGGCCGAAGAACTCGAACTCCGACTCGAACGAGAGAGCGGGCGCTGCGCGTCGAGCGCTAGCTCACTCCCACTCGATCGTCGCCGGCGGCTTGCTCGAGATGTCGAGCACGACGCGGTTGATGCCGCGCACCTCGTTGATGATGCGGTTCGAGATGCGCGCGAGGAGTTCGTGCGGGAGCTGGACCCAGTCGGCGGTCATCGCGTCCTCGGACTGCACGAGCCGGATCGCGCACGCTTCCTCGTAGGTGCGCGCGTCCCCCATCACGCCGACCGAGCGCACGGGGAGCAGGACCGCGAAGTACTGCCACAGGCCGCGGTGCGCGCCGGCGGCTTCGATCTCGGTCGTCACGATGTGGTCGGCCTCGCGCAGGACGGCGAGGCGCTCGGGGAGCAGCTCGCCGAGGCAACGCACGGCGAGCCCGGGTCCCGGGAAGGGCTGGCGGTCGACCACCTCGTCGGCGAGGCCGAGGTGCCGACCGATCTCGCGCACCTCGTCCTTGAAGAGTTCGCGCAGCGGCTCGACGAGCTCCATCTCGAGGTCGTCGGGCAGACCGCCGACGTTGTGGTGACTCTTGATGACGGCGGTGTTGCCGCCGTGCACGTTGACCGACTCGATCACATCGGGATAGAGCGTGCCCTGGCCGAGGAAGGTCGCGTTGTCGAAGCGCGTCGCCTCGCGGCGGAAGACCTCGACGAACTCGTGGCCGATGATCTTGCGCTTGCGCTCCGGGTCGGTGATGCCCTGGAGCTTGTCGAGGAACTGATCCGCCGCGTCGACGACGGTGAGGTCCATCTTAAAGTGCTGACCGAAGATCTTCTCGACCGTCTCGCGCTCGCCTTTCCGCAGGAGCCCGTTGTCGACGAAGATGCAGTGCAGGCGATCGCCGATCGCGCGGTGGACGAGCACGGCGGCGACGGAGCTGTCCACGCCGCCCGACAGGCCGAGCACGACCTCGCCCGTCTCGCCGACGAGCTTCTGAATGTCCTCGATCTGACGGTCGACGATCGCGTCCGCGCTCCAGTCGCCCGCGAGTTCGCAGGCGCGCCAGATGAAGTTCTCGAGGATCTCGCGCCCGCGCAGCGTGTGCGTGACCTCGGGGTGGAATTGCACGCCGTAGAACCCGCGCGACGGGTCGCCGACGACGGCGTACTCGCAGTCCTCGGAGCTGGCGTAGACGCCGAAGCCCTCGGGCAAGCGCGTGACCTTGTCGCCGTGGCTCATCCAGACGACCGTGCGGCCGTCGATGCCCTCGAGGATGCCGTCGGCGCGCGCGACCTCGAGCGACGTCCGCCCGTACTCGCGCTTGGTCGCCGCGACGACCTCGCCGTCGAGCGCGTGCACCATCCACTGGCAGCCGTAGCAGATCCCGAGCACGGGGACGCCGAGCTCGAGGATCCCGGGCGGGATCACGGGCGCGTTGTCGTCGTACACCGAAGACGGACCACCCGACAGGATGACGCCGCCGAGGTTCATGCCGGCGGCAACCTCGAGCGCGCGGTCGGGCGCCGCGATCTCGGACCAAACGTGCGACTCGCGCACACGCCGCGCGATCAGCTGCGCGTACTGCGCGCCGAGGTCGACGACGAGGATTCCCTTCGGGTTGCTCATTCCTGGAAGTAGTTCGGCGATTCCTTGGTGATCTTGACGTCGTGCGGGTGGCTCTCGCGCTGACCCGCGGACGTCACGCGAACGAAGCGCGCCTTCTGCCACAGGTCCTGGATCGTGTTGGCGCCGCAGTAGCCCATGCCCGCGCGCACGCCGCCGACGAGTTGGTAGATGAACGGCGAGAGGCGGCCCTTGTACGGGACCATGCCTTCGATGCCCTCGGGGACGAGCTTGTCGGACTCGCGCACGTGGCCCTGGCGATAGCGCTCCTTCGAGCCCTCGACCATCGCGCCGATCGAGCCATTGCGGCGCACCGCTTTGAACGTGCGCCCATGGTTGTGGTTGGTCTCGCCGGGGCTCTCCTCGAGGCGGGCTAACTGGCTGCCGATCTTCGGGAACGCCGCTCGGGCCGCGAGC
>JAJDEV010000107.1 GCA_029259605.1 Planctomycetota bacterium
CGTTCGCAAAGTGCCGGCAGGGGCCGAGAGACCGGCGTAGCCGGTCGATTGCAGCTCTTGGCGTGCATGCTCATGAATGATCCGGGCTAGTCGCCGGCGCGACTTGTGGAGCGGGGTCGAATCGGCCGATAGGGTGCGCTGCGGATGGAAGTCCTCATCATCAAGACGGGCGCGCTCGGTGACGTGCTGCGCACCACGTCGATCCTGCCCGGCCTCGCGGCGCGCCATCCGGACCTGCGCGTGACGTGGCTCACCGCGCGCGCCGCGCGCGACCTCGTGCGTCTGCATCCGCGCGTCGACGAGACGTTGTGCGTCGATCCGAACGATCCGGCGTCGGTCGACGAGGTGCGCGGCGTGCTCGCGGCGACGGATTGGGACCGCGTGCTCTCGTTCGACGACGAGGAGCCGCTGTGCGCGCTCGCGTCGTCGCTCGTCGGTGACGCCGTGCTCACGGGCGCCTACCTCGACGCGGAGGGCGAGCGCCGCTACTCGCCCGACTGCGCGCCGTGGTTCGACATGGGGCTGCTCTCGACCTTCGGCAAGGAGGAGGCGGACCGGCGCAAGATCGCGAACAGGGAGACGCACCCGGCGATCCTCGCGCGCATGCTCGGCGTCGAGGTCGGCGAGCCCGAGCTGCCCTTGCCGAGCGCTGCGGTCGAGTTCGGCCGCGCCTTCGTCGAGCGCACCGGGCTGCGCGGCGCGGGCCCGGCGATCGGCCTCAACACGGGCTCGGGTGGGCGCTGGGAGTCGAAGAAGCTCCCGATCGAGCGCACCGTCGCGCTCGTGCGCGAGCTCGAGCGCCGCTTCGATCAACCGCGATTCCTCGTGCTCGGCGGGCGTGACGAAGCGGAGCGCAACGCGGCGCTCGTCTCCGAGCTCGGCGGCACGAACGTCATCGACGCCGGCGTCGACAACTCGCTGCTCGACTTCGCGGCGCTCGTCTCGAACCTCGACCTGCTCGTGACGAGCGACAGCCTCGCGCTCCACATCGGCGTCGCCCAGCGCATTCCGATCGTGGCGTTCTTCGCGCCGACGTCCGCGGCCGAGATCGAGCTCTACGGCCGGGGCGAGAAGGTCGCGAGCACGGCGCCCGACTACTGCACCTACCGACCGGATGTCGACACGTCGACGCTGACGGTCGCGCGCCTCGCCGACGCGGTGTCGCGAGTCCTCGCGCGCTGAGCGCGACGCGCGCGCGGTGGGACGCTATCCTCCCGCGCGTGCAGAAGGACTGGATCTACTACCTCGCGAAGGGCCTCCAGGGTCTCGGGCTGATCGTCGTCCTGGTCGGCGTCGTGATTTCGATCCAGCTCGGCATCGGCGAAGAGGAAGGCCTCGAGTCGATGAAGGCGGAGAGCTACGGCCTGGCCATCGGCGGCGTGCTCTTCTTCGCCGGCTGGCTGCTCGAGCGCTCGTTGGCCAAGCGCGGATAGGCGCGGCGCGCTCAGCCCGCGCGCGACTCGTCGTCCTCGTCGCGGAACTGGAGCGCGTAGAGCCGTGCGTACACGCCGCCCTGGGCGAGCAGCTCCTCGTGCGTTCCCGACTCGCGCAGGCGACCCTTGTGCATGACGAGGATCGTGTCCGCACGGCGGACGGTCGAGAGACGGTGCGCGACGACGAGCGCGCTGCGTCCGCGTAGCAGGCGATGTGTCGCAGCCTCGATCTTCGATTCGGTCGCCGAGTCGACGCTCGAAGTGGCCTCGTCGAAGATGACGAGCGCCGGGTTCGACGCGAGCGCGCGCGCGATCGAGATCAGCTCGCGCTCGCCGGTCGACAGCGTCGCGCCGCGCTCGGCGACCTGCGAGTCCAATCCGTCGGGCAGGCGCTCGATCACGTCGATCGCGGAACTGGTCTCGAGCGCGAGCGCGATCGTCTCCTCGTTCACACTGGACCGACCGAGCTCGAGGTTGTCGCGCACGCTCCCGCTGAACAGGAAGTCCTCCTGGAGCACGATGCCGAGCTGGTCCCGGTACGGTTGCATCTCGATGTCGCGCAGGTCGACGCCGTCGACGGTGACGCGTCCTCCCGTCGGGTCGTAGTAGCGCAACAACAGGTTGACGAGCGTCGACTTGCCCGCGCCCGTCGCACCGACGACGGCGACGGTGTGTCCGGGCGGGATCTCGAACGACACGTCCTCGATCACCTTCGGTCCGTTCCCGTACGCGAACTCGACGTGCTCGAAGCGCACGTGCCCCTTCATCGGCGCGTCGTTCCGCACCGGCGACGCCGGCCGGCGCACGTCGGGCTCGGTGTCGAGCACGTGGAAGATGCGCTCGGCCGACGCGAACGCCGACTGGAGCACGTTGTAGCGCTCGCCGAGCTCGCGAATCGGACCGACGAGCAGCTGCAGCCAGAACCAGAAGAGGATGAACTCGCCGACCGTCATCGTGCCGGCGTGGATCGAGGCTCCTCCGCGCCAGAGCACCGAGCCTTGGATCCCGACCGTCACGAAGGCCAGGATCGGATAGAAGAGCGCGAACAGGAAGATCGTGCGGAAGTTGGCGGACAGGTACTCCGCGAGGTGTCCGGCGAAGGTCGCGCTGACGCGCTCCTCGCGACGGAAGACCTGTACGACGCGCACGCCCGAGAGGACCTCTTGCAGGTAGCCGTTCGTGCGCGCGAGCACGGCGCGCACGCGGCGGTGAGCGCGACGTGCGCCGCCGCGGAAGATGAGGCTCACTCCGATCAAGATTGGCGTCAACGCGACGACGAGCAGCGCCAAGTCGGCGTCGACCCAGAACAGGAGCCCGATGACCACGGCGATCTTGATCAGGTCGAAGAGCAGCACGATCAGGCCGGACGTGAAGAGCTCGTTGAGGTTCTCGATGTCGGTCGTGACGCGCGTCACGAGCGAGCCCGTCGGCGTGCGATCGAACCACGCGAGGTCCATCCGATGGATGTGGCCGAAGACCGTCGTGCGGAGGTCGTGGATGACGGACTGTCCGGTGCGCGCGAGCTGGCTGACTTCGAGGTAGCGGAACACGGCAGCGAGGAGCACGGCGCCGAAGTACGCGGCCGCCCACAGGGCGAGCGTCCGCAGGTAGGGCGACGAATCGAACGCGTCGCCCATCGTGACGCTGGCGTCGCGTGCGGCCGCCACGGGGCCGTCGATCGCGCCGCGCAACAGCCACGGCGAAAGCAGCTGCAGCGCGAACACGATCACGAGCACGAGGAAGCTCCCGTAGAACTGCTTCTTGTGGGGGCGTGCGTAGACGAGCAGCCGCCGCACGACCGCCGTGTCCCACACCTTCGTGGCGATGAGGTCTTCGTCGTGCTCGCTCAAAGCTCTTCCAGCTCCTCTTCCATCTGCTGGCGGCTCCACGTTTCGCGATACCAATCCGAGCGCTCGAGCAGCTCTTCGTGCGTGCCCTGCGCCTCGACGCGGCCCGCGCTCAGCACGACGATGTTCTCGGCCGTGCGCACGGAGCCGAGGCGGTGCGCGGCGATGACGACCGTACGCTCGCCGCCGGCGCGCCGCAGTCCGTCGAGCAGCCGAGCCTCCGTCTCGGTGTCGACCGCGGAGAGCGCATCGTCGAGGATCAGCACGCGCGGGTCCTTGGCCAAGGCGCGCGCGATGCACGAACGCTGGCGCTGGCCGCCGGAGAGCGTGACTCCGCGCTCGCCGATCATCTGGTCGAGTCCGTCGGGGAAGCGCGATACGTCGTCGGTCATCGCCGCGCGTTCGATGCAACGCTCGATCTCGGCGTCGTCGATGTCGTCCGTCGCGCCGAACGCGATGTTGTTCCGGTAGGTGTCGGAGAACAGGAAGCTGTCCTGGGGCACGTAGGCGAGCGCGCCGCGAAGCGTCTCGAGCGACAGGCTGCGCAAGGCGACGCGGTCGAGGCGGATCTCGCCCTCGGCGTCGTAGAGTCGGCCGAGCAGGTTCAGCAGCGTGCTCTTGCCCGAGCCCGTGGGGCCGACGACGCCGAGCGTGGTGTTCGCGGGCAGCTCGACGCTCACGCCGCTGACCGCCGGTCGCGGCGCGTCCGGGTAGGTGTACGACACGTCGCGCAGCGAGAACGCGCCGCGCACTTCGAGCGGAACCGGATCGACCGGGTCCGCGATCTCGAGGTCCTCGTGCAGCAGCTGGTCGATGCGCTCGGCGCTCACGACCGCGCGCGGATACATGCCGGCGATCCAACCGAGCGCGATGACGGGCCAGAAGACCTTGAAGCCGAGGTCGATGAACTTGAACAGGTCGCCGACCTCGATCGTGCGATCGATCATCGCCCAACCGCCGACGAACAGGATCGGCAGGAACGCGAGGTCGTAGGCGAGATTGACGAACGCGTGCATCAGGCCGCGCGCGGACGCCATGCGGATTTGGTGCGTGCGGTTCTCGCTCGAGACGACGCGGAACCCGTCGCGCTCGTGCCGCGCGAGCCCGTACCCGCGCACGACGCGAATCCCGGCGAAGCTCTCCTGCGCGCGATGGCTGATGTCGCCGAGGCTCTCCTGCACGGCGACCGATGCGCGATGCAAACGCGGCGTCAGCGCCTTCATCGCGAACGCGACCAGCACCAACGGAATCGTCATGTAGAGCGTGATCTCGGCGGAGATGCTGAACAGGACGAACAGGCTCGCCGGCAAGAGGAACAGCGCGCCGAGCACGTACATGCTGCCCGGCCCGAGCAGCATGCGGACGTTCTCGACGTCCGAAGTCAGGCGCGTGACGATGTCACCCGAGCGGCTGCGCGCGTGGAAGCTGAGCGGCAAGCGCGCGAGCTTGTCGAACAGCTCCTGCTTGAGCTCGACCTCCACGCGCCGCGACACACCGACGATCCACCAGCGTTGCAGGAAGCGGAAGAAACCCTGCGTCGCCGAGAGCAGGAGCATCAGGCCGAACACCCCGGCGAGGAACTGCGTGTCGTCGCCCTCGCGCAGCTTCGTCAGCGTGTCGCCGATCAGAATCGTGAGCTGGATGTCGCAGAGCGCGACCGCCGGAATCGCGAGGATGCCCGCGAAGAGCCGGCGCCGGTGCCGCAGGAAGCGGAGGAAGAAGCCCCAGAGCAGTCGCACGCTAGAGCCCTTCGTCCGATCCGAGCGAGCTCTCCGGCCCCGCCGCCAGGCGCGCCGCGAAGCGGTCGACGGTCGCGATCAACGCGTCGAGTTCGCGCTCGAACTCTTGGCCCGCTGCCGCCGCGCGCAGGGCGGGAAGCGTCTCGGCCGCGTACCCCGTCTCGACGCCGGGCGCCCACAGCTGGTTGCGGTACCACGGTCGCGCGCGGAGTCCGCCGTCCGCGAAGAGCTCGCGATAGAACAACGCGTTCGAGGGATGGTTCGCGGCCACCGTGGCGAGCGCGTCGAAGGCGCGCGCGATGCGCTCCGCTTGTTCGTCGTCGAGCGCGGCGGGTCGGTTCTTGGCGCGCGCCATGCGCGCCATGCCGCGTGCCGCGTCCGCCGGATCGAACGCCGCGCGGCCGCGCTCGGCGAAGAGCCCGAGCAGCTCGGCGAGCAAGTGTCCCGCGGCCTCGTGCCCCTCCCAGGTCGGATCGAGGAAGCGATCCATGAGCTCGAAGTCGTCGAAGCGCGTGTGGTACTGGCCGCCGGCGTTTCCGCCGAACGAGACGTCGAGCACCGGCAGTCCGACGTGATGCAGGAACACGGTGAAGTCGGAGCCCGAGCCCGGCAGGCCGAGCGCGCGTTCCGTTGTTCCGTCGCGCGTCCATTGTTCCCACAGGTTGGCGGGGCCGCGCTCGCCGTCCGGTTCCGCGGGCGCGGGCACGCGTTCGAGCGCGGTGCGCAGGCTGCCCATGAGGCCCGGCGTTCCGCTCGCGTGGAAGCGCGTCCCACCGACCGCCGCGTCGGCGTTGACGTATGCGATGGCGTGCTCGACGAGCTCCGCCTCGTGCGCTTCGCCCCACTCCGTGCTGCCGATCAGCCCGAACTCCTCGGCGTCCCAGAAGCCGAGCACGATGCCGTTCGCCGGCCGCCAACCCGCGGCGAAGCGCGCGCCGAGCCGTTCGGCGGCGCGCAGCAGGGACACGGTTCCGCTGCCCGCGTCGTGCGCGCCGCGCACCCAGGCGTCGCGGTGGTTGCCGGCGACCACGAAGCCCGGGCCGGTGCCGGGCAGCCGCGCGATGACATTGACGATCCGGCGCAGCTCGCGCGGGACGGAGAGGTCGAGCAGAACGCGCGCGTCGTCGCCCGCCCCGAGGACGATCGCCGCGTCGTCGGCGCCGATCGGAAGCACCGGAATGCGCGGGAGCCGTGCAGCGAGCGACTCGGAATCGAGCCGGCGTCCTGCGTCGGGCGTGGACGCCCAACCGGGCGTCGAAGGATCGCCGGGCGCCACGACGAGCGACGAAATCGCACCGCGCTGGGCCGCCCATCCGGGCTTCCACGGTCCGCTCGGCCACGTCGGTCCGCGGTCCGGACCGTCCTCGGTGGGATCGTTGTACAGGAGGAGGCCGACGCAGCCGTGCTCCTCCGCCATCTCTGCCTTGACCCCGCGATAGGCGCCACCGTACGTCGCGAGCGCGATGCGGCCCGCGACGTCGACGCCCTGTTCGCGCAGCGCTTCGTAGTCGGCGCGCAGCCCGCGCCCGACCGTCACGACGCCCGCTTCGACACGGCCGCTGGCCGACCACGCGTTGAAGGTGGGGACGTCTCCCGCGGGGGTGGCGTCCGGGTCGAAGCTCTCGACGCGCTCGATCCGTACCGCGTCCCCGTCGACGCAGCGGAACTCGAGCCGTCGCGGGAGCGAGAGAAGCACGAGGCGCTCGTCCAAGGTGACCGTGAATCCGGCCCGTTCGAGCTGCGCGGCGACCCAGAGCGCGCCGCGCCGCGAACCGTCGGTCCCCGCGAGGCGGGGCGCGGCGCAGAGCGCGCGCGACAGCTCACGGGCGCGCGGTTCCGACCCTCGTCCACGCTCGACGCTTCGGTCCGCGACGCCCGCGCACGCCGCACCGACGCCGATCGTGAGTGCGATCAGGGCGAGCGTCCGAGGCGCGCGTCGGCGCGAGAAAGCGGGGGGGGCGTCGATCGCGAGTTCGGGGTGACGGTCGAGGTCGGAGACGCGCGCGCAAGACGGTGTGCCGCGCGGCGGGAGGGGGAAGGAGAATACGGCGCACTTCACCGGGTTGCATCGGCGCGGGGCGGCGAATCGACCGGCCGTGGAAGCGCGCCCGTGGCCGGCCCCCCGGGGCGCGCCGACGCGCCGTTTCGGGCGCCCCGGAGGCGGGTATCCCTACGCTCGGATCGGAGTGTCGGGCACGACCCCGATCTCGCTCAATGTAAGGGATGCGTAGGGCTGGTCCGAGGAGTGTTGGAAAGGGAGCTTTCGTCGGCGCCGTTCGTCACAAGCGCGCTAGAGGGGGACGGAAGCTCACCGCGCCTGCCGATTCCTCTCAGTAGGGGCGTGGAAGCCCCGCTCGCCTCCCTGCCGCCAAGGATCCTCCCATGAACTCGTCGTACGAAGACCAACCGCAGGCGAGCACGCTCGCGTCGGACGGTTGGGCCCGCGCCCGGAGAAGCGCGGATCGACGGCTCGTCTGCCAACTCACGACGCTGCACCCCGAGAGAGCCCTCAGCACCGCCCTCGTCCAGCACCTCGCCCAGGAGATGCCGGACATGGAGTTCACGCTCCACGCTCCGACCCCCGACGTCCTCTGGGTGTGCGGGTTCGAGCCCGGTGCCGAGAACCTCGTCTCGGACCTGCGCGTCGTCCACCCGGACGCCTTCCTCGTCGTTACGGGCAAAGGTCCGATCAAGCGTTGGGAGAAGGGCGTCCACGACGCCGGCGCCGACTACATCTGCAGCTGGCCGCTGCCGGTCGAAGAGCTCCGGCGCATCTTGCATCCGCATCCGGTCGACTGATCGGGCCGCGCGCAGACCTCCACGCATCGTGCTCCTCCCCTCGGAGGGGCACGATGTTTAACGTGGCGCACGAGCGAGGGAGGCGCAGGGGTCCCGCGCTATGCTCCCGTTCGACCGATGCAGCGACCGCTCCTCTTCGACTCCGTTCTCTTCGATCTCGACGGCACCCTCGTCGCGACGGACCGCTTTTGGGTCCAGGCCGCGCGGACCGGCGCGCGACGGGCGTTCGAAGAGCTCGGGATCGAGCGCGACATGCCGACCCGCGCGGCGTGGCTCTCGGTGATCGGGCACAGCCTTGCCGACGGCTTCGAGCGCCTCTTCGGCGACCTCGACGAGCCCGTTTGGCGCCGCATTCTCGCCGCTTGTGAGGAAGAGGAGGCCGCGTTGCTCGCGGCCGGCGGGGCGGCGCTCATGCCGGGCGCGCGCTCCACGCTGACGGAGATCTCCGTGCAAGGCGCGCGGATCGGGATCGCCTCGAACTGCGCCCAGAGCTACCTCGATCACATGCTGCGCGAGCTCGACCTCGCGTCGTTCTCGGATGCCGCCTACTGCCTCGACACGGCGGGCATCGGGAACAAGGCCGACATGATCGAGAACCTGCTGCACGACTTCTCGACCCGCAGCGCCGTCATGGTCGGCGACCGCGCCGGGGATCGCGACGCCGCGTGGGCCAACGGTCTCCCGCATGTGCACTGCGCCTTCGGATTCGCCGGCGGGGACGAACCCGTCGAGGCCGAGGGCGTGATCGAGGACATGGGGGAGCTGCTCACCGTGCTCGACGGCCGCGGGGCGTGGATCGTGGACGTCCTCGACCGCGTGGGCTTCCTGCCGCCCGCCCGCGACGCGACCGACGAGCCCGATCCGACGGACGACCTCGGCGGTCCGCGCGTGCTCGGGGTGACCGGGACGATCGGTTCGGGCAAGTCGCTGTGGGCGCGCGATGCCGCGCGTCTCCTGCGCGCGCGCGGGTGCGACGCCGTCGCGGTGTCGATGGAGGGCTTCCGCTATCGACAGGAGAAGCCGGCTCGGCCGCCGGAGGGCCCGGCCGAGCACTACGACCTCGAGCGGCTCGAGCGCGAGCTCTTCGAGCCCCTCGCCGCCGGTGCGCAGGTCCGTCTCACCCCGGAGGGCGGCCTGGACGGGATGGAGGGGCGCTTCGTGGGACCCGACGCGATCGTCGTCCTCGAGGGCCCGTTCCTGCTCGATCCGCGCCTCCAGAGCCGGCTCGATCGATCGATCGCCCTCGAAGTGCGCGAGGACGTGTTCTGGCGCCGGTTGTCGGGCACGGTGGGGCGCCTGGAGGGGCTCGACGCGCTCGGCGAGCTGCGAAGCGGGATCCTGCGCGACATCGAGACCCACGCCGAGCGCTACGATCCCGCCCGGCTCGCCGACCTCGTGGTCGAAGCCTCGAATCCCCTCGGGCAGCCCGCCGCTTCGCCCGCGTGAGTCGGGGCGGCCGGCACGATGCCGCGCTTGCTGGCGAGGAGCCGCGTCGAGTACCATGCGCGATCCTCCCGGACGCGTTCAACGCTGGGCGACCCATCCTCGCGACGGGCGCCGCCGACGCGCTGGGTTCGGAAGGAACCCGGGTTCACGCCTCCACGCGGATCGACTCGGACGCGCGACCCCAACCGCCGACGCAACTCCATGGACAAGACTCTGCCCCAGCGGCTTCAGAAATCCGTCAACGGTTCCTTTCACAAGACCGCGCTGCTTCAGAAGCGCGTGCGTGAGCTGATTCGTGGCGCCTCGCCGCTGATCGAGACGCGCGAGCAGAACCCGATCAAGATCGCGTTCCTCGAGATGGAGCGCGGACTCATCGAGCTCATCCCCGAAGAAGAAAAGCCGCTGCTCTAGCGGCCCGCGGGCTGCTAGCGGCTTGCGTGGAACGACGTGAAGCGTCGTCCGGATGAAGTCCTCGCTGGGCGCGGTGGCACGCTCGAACTGTTGCGTGTTCCGGCGGCGTTGTACGGCGTCGTGTCGGACTTGCGGCGCGGACTCTACGACCGAGGTTGGCTGCCGTCCGCGCGTGTCGAAGTGCCCGTTGTCTCGGTCGGCAATCTGACGGCCGGCGGGACCGGGAAGACGCCGATGGTGCTCTGGCTCGCGAACGAGCTCCGCGCGCGCGGGCGCCGGCCGGCCGTGCTATCACGCGGGTACGGCGCGGCGAAGGACGCGAACGGGGAGAACGACGAGGCGCGCATGTTCGCCGAGGCGTTGCCGGACGTGCTGCAGGAGCAGAACCCGGACCGCGTCGAGGGCGCGATCGAGCTGATCGCACGCGGCGCCGAGGTGATCGTCCTCGACGACGGGTTCCAGCATCGCCGTCTCGCGCGCGACCTCGACATCGTCTTGATCGATGCGACGCGTCCGTGGGGGCTTCCGTCCACCGAGAGCTCAGCGAGCGTGCGCGCGCTGCTGCCGCGCGGTTTGCTGCGCGAGCGGCCGGCGGCGCTTCGTCGCGCGCACGCGCTCGTGCTCACTCGGTCCGATCAGGTCGAGCCCGACGAGCTCGACGCGCTCGAGGCCGAGCTCTTCGAGTTCGCACCGGGGATTCCCGTTCTCCGCGCCGCGCATCGCCCCGTGGGGTTGCGCGGACCCGACGGAACGCTGCATCCGTCGACGCTGCGCGAGCGCGAGGTCGATCTCGTCAGCGGTCTTGGGAACCCCGCCGGCTTCGAGCGCACGGTCCGCGCCCTCGGGGCGCATGTGCACGAGCACCGCACGTTTCCGGATCACCACCCGTTCACACCGCGTGACCTCGACGGCCTCGGCGCCGACGGGCGCTGGGTCGTCACGACGGCCAAGGATGCGGTGAAGCTGAGCGACGCGACGGTTCCGCTCCACGTGCTCGACGTCGAGTTCGCGTTCGCGAGCGGAGCCGCGGTGCTGACCGCGCTGCTCGATGCGCTTCCGAACGGCCACGCGCGCACGCGGCGTGAGAACCTGCACGAGGGCCTGCATGGATAGGCCCGAGGACGACTGGCCCGTCGAGTGGCAGGCGGTTTGGGGAACCCGGGACGGCTTCACGGCACGCCTCGAGGCGCGCCTCGTCGCCGCGTTCCTCGCTGCGGTCGCGCATCTCCCGCGCGGACTGATCGAGCTCGGAATCGGGTGCTTCGCGCATGTGGCGAAGCGGCTCGACAAACGGCACACGGACGCCGCCCGACGCTTCCTGCGCCAGGCCCTCGGCGATCTCCCGAAGCGCGAACTCGAGGCGCGCGTCGTCGAGTCGTACCGGCACTTCGTGCGCGTTCTCGTTCAATCACGCCGCGTGCCGTTGCGCTATCCGCCCGCCGCGCGCGAGGCGCGCTTCGACATCGAATGGACCGATGACGCGCACGAGATCGCGAACTCCGAAAAAGGATGCGTGGTCCTGACCGGGCACCTCGGGAATTGGGAAGCGGGGCTCTGGATCCTGAGCCGCGTCGGCTTCGGCCCGATGTACGCGGTCGCGAAGCCGCCCAAGAACCTGCCGCTCTCCAAGCTCGCGCAGGAGGAGCGTGAGAAGCACGGCGTCCGGCTCCTGCCGCGGCGTGGCGCGATGACCGACGCGCCGCGCGTCATTCGCGCCGGTGGCACCGTCGGCATGCTCCTCGATCAACGCGCGCGCAAGCGGCCCGTGCTCGCCCCGTTCTTCGGTCGTCTCGCGCGCTGCGATCGATCGGCGGGTGTGCTGCTGCGGCGCTTGCAGGCGCCCGTCCTGGTCGTCGCGTGCACGATGCAGGAAGAAGACATGAGGTTTCGGCTCGAGTTCGTCGATTGTCTGCGTCCGGAGGAGTTCCGGCGCGCGGATCCGGTCGAGATCGCGACCCGCATCAATCAAGCCTACGAGCGGATGATTCGGGCCTGCCCCGAGCAGTACTTTTGGCTGCACGACCGTTTCAAGGACACGCCGGAAACCTACCCTGACGCGAGCCCGCCCGGCGCGGACGCGGACCCGATCGAAATGGACGCGAAGACATGATCATCGTCACCGGCGGCGCCGGCTTCATCGGCAGCAACCTCGTGCGCGGGCTGAACCTGCGCGGCATCGACGACATCCTGGTCGTCGACGATCTCGAGCAGGGCGAGAAGCACCTCGGGCTCAACGCGCTGCGCTTCCGCGACTTCATCGACTACCGCGACTTCGAGCAGCGCCTCGAGCAGTTCGCGACCGAACCGATCGAGGCCGTGTTTCACCAAGGCGCGTGCTCGGACACGATGGAGCGCGACGGGCGCTACATGATGCGCGTCAACTACGAGTACTCGAAGCGGCTGCTCGAGTTCTCGCTCGGCCGTTGCCCGTTCCTGTACGCGTCGTCGGCCGCGGTCTACGGCAACGGCGACGACGGGTTCCGCGAGGACGCGGCCTGCGAGCGACCGCTCAACGTCTACGCGTTCTCGAAGTACCTGTTCGATCGGCACGTGCGCGCGATCCTGCCGAAGGCCGAGACGCAGGTCGTCGGGCTGCGCTACTTCAACGTGTACGGACCGCAGGAGAACCACAAGGGCCGCATGGCCTCGGTGATCTTCAAGTTCCACAACCAGATCGCGGACACGGGCGTGCTGAAGGTCTTCGCCGGCTCCGACGACTTCTTGCGCGACTTCGTCTACGTCCAGGACGCGGTGGACCTGAACCTGTTCTTCTTCGAAGAGTCGCGGACGAGCGGGATCTTCAACTGCGGAACCGGCCAGGCGGAGAGCTTCCTGACGCTCGCCAAGCACGTCGCCGGTCACTACGCGGGAGCGCAGATCGTCGAGATCCCGTTCCCCGCGGACCTCGCCGGCAAGTACCAGGCGTACACGTGCGCCGACCTCGTTCAGCTCCGCGCCGCGGGATACGGGCGCGACTTCACACCGCTCGCCGACGGCGTCGCTTCGTATGTCGAGGTCTTGAAGGCCTCGGGTGGCTACCATGTGACGGCGCCGCCCTCGGTCGAGCGCTGAGCCCCATGGAAGACCGCGATCTCGTCCGCATCGTCGACGGACTCGAACACCCTCGCGTGCTGATCATCGGGGATCTGATCCTCGACCGGTACGTCATCGGGGACGTCGGACGGATCTCGCCCGAAGCGCCGATCCCGGTGCTCGCCGCGCGCCACGAGGAACTGCGCCTCGGCGGAGCGGGCAACGTCGCCGCGAACCTGCGCTCGATGGAGGCCGACGTCGAGATGCTCGGCGTCGTTGGCGACGACGCGCGCGGCGAGAGCCTGATCGAGCTGCTCCAGGCGATCGGCATCGACACGTCCGGCGTGTTTCGTTCGCCCGCCCGCCCGACGACCGAGAAGACGCGCCTGGTCGGAGCGACGCAGCAGATGCTGCGCGTCGACTGGGAGGCGTCGCGACCGCTGTCGAGCGCCACCGAGGCCGAGCTGCTCGACGGCATCGTCGCGCGCGTCGCCAAGGCGGGCGCCGTCATCCTGTCCGACTACGGCAAGGGAGTCCTGACGAAGGAGCTGATCGGGCGCGTCGTCGACATCGCGCGCGAGGCCGAAGTGCCCGTGCTCGTCGACCCGAAGGGCACGGACTACTCGCGCTATCTCGGAGCGTCGCTCGTCACCCCGAACAAGAAGGAGGCCGAGGAAGCGCTCGGCCGTTCGTTGCCCGATCTCGAGGCCTTGCCCGAGGCCGCCGACGAGTTGATGCGCATCGCGGGCCTGGACGCCGCGGTCATCACACTCGGCGCGGACGGCATCTACTTCCGTGCCGAGGGTGCGCTCGGCGACATGGAGGGGCGCGTCCCGGCGATGGCGCGCGCCGTGTTCGACGTGACCGGCGCAGGGGACACGGTGATCGCGTTGCTCGCGCTCGGCCTGGCGGCGAAGTTGTCGCTCGCGGAAGCGGTCGGGCTCGCGAATCACGCGGCGAGCATCGTCGTCGGTCGACGCGGCACGGCCACGGTCACGCGCCAGGAGTTGCGCGCGGCGCTCGGCGAACGCCGGCGTGGATCCGGCGCGATCCTCGCCCCGGACGAACTCTCCGCGCAGCTCGCCGAGTGGCGCTCCGAGGGCAAGCGCATCGTCTTCACGAACGGTTGCTTCGACGTGTTGCACGCCGGGCACGTCGACTACCTGCGCACCGCGCGCTCGCGTGGGGACGCGCTCATCGTCGGTGTGAACGACGATGCGAGCGTGCGCCGTCTCAAGGGCGAGACGCGTCCGATCAACACGATCGACGACCGCCTGAGCGTGCTCGCCGCGCTCGAGATGGTCGACGCCGTCATCGCGTTTTGCGAGGACGACCCCGGCCGCATCATCGAGGCGATCACGCCCGACGTGTTGGTCAAGGGGCAGGACTGGGAGAAGAAGGGCGTCGTCGGACGCGAATGGGTCGAGGGGCATGGCGGCGAGGTGTTCCTCGCGCCGCTCCTGCCCGGACGCTCGACGACGTCGATCGTCGAGCGCATGCGCAACGGGTAGGCGCGCGGAATCGCAGCGCGGTGGCGCGGAATCGAGCGACTGCGCCAGAATCGTGACGGGATCGGCGCGCGCACCGCGTCTGGTCTCGAGCCCGCCGCGCCATGGAACCCCGCTCGCAACCCTCGCTCGATGTCCTCTTCCGCGAGGCCGCTTGGCTGCGCAGCCTCGCGCGTAGCCTCGTCGGCCCCGACGATGCTGACGACATCGTGCAGGACGCGTGGGTGCGCGCGCTCGAGTCGACGCGCGATGATGGTGGGGGAGCGCGTCGGACGATTCGCTCCGCGCGCGCGTGGATGCGGACGGTCGTCTCGAACCTCGGGCGCGACCGCTTGCGGCGCGGCTCGCACCGCGCGCAGCGCGAACGCGACGCGGCGCGATCCGAGGCGCAACCGTCCAACGAGGACTTGGCCGAGCGCGTCGAACTGCACGAACGCTTGGCGCACGCCGTGCGCTCGCTCGACGAGCCCTACCGATCCACGCTCGTACTGCGGTACTTCGAGGAGCTCAGCGTACGCGAGATCGCGCAGCGCCAGGGCGTTCCCGTGCGCACGGCGGAGACGCGCATCGCGCGCGGGCTGAAGCAGCTGCGGACGAAGCTCGATGCGCTCTATGGCGGCGAGCGCGAGCTGTGGTTCGGGATCGCCGCCGTCCTCGCGGGCACGGGCGCCGTCGCGCGCACGAACGTCTCGCTCGTCGGTTTCGTGCTGCTGTTGACCGTGACCGCGAGCAGCGTGGCGGTCTGGAGCCTGAGTTCGAGCGGCGGAGCGCGTGGTGCGGGACCGCTCGAGGTGCCGGTCGACGTCGCGGCCGTTCCGAGTCCGTTGCAGGTGCCGGTGGAGGACACGCGCGTCGCCGCGCCGCCGAGCGCGAGGGCCGACGAACTCGTCGTGCAACTGCGCTGCCCGCGCGACGTCGACGCGCAGCAGCTTCGCGTTTCGTTCGAGGGCGCCGGCGGCTCGCTCGTGCTCGCGCCGAATCGCCTCGGCCAGGCTCGCGTTGCGTGGAATCCCGCGTGGGGAGAGGGCGGCGAGCTCGTCGTCGAAGCGAGCGCGCGATCCGTCCGCGCGCAGACGCGAGTCACGGGGCCCGGCAAGTACACGCTGCGCATCGCCGAGCGCAGGGGCACGTTGACCGGTCGGGTCGTCGACGAGCGGCTGCAATCGCTCGCCGACATGAACGTCGGGTTGTGGCGTGTCGAGAGCGGGGCGGTCGACCTCGACGCACCCGATCTGATGACGCGCTCTGACGCATCGGGGAGCTTCCGATTCGAAGGCGTGGCCGGCGCCGTGCAAGGGCAACCGGGCGCGTTCACGGTTTTGGCCTTCGACGACGAGCTGCTGTCGTGCTTCGCGATCAGCGGGACGGTCGATGGCAGGCGGGACCCGCGTTCGTTCTACGTTCCGGTCGCGACGAGGCGTGCGATCACCGGCACGGTGTCGGCCCGACGCGCGCCGGTCGCGGGCGCGCGCATCGCGGTCCGGACATCGGGCGAGATCGCACGCGCGCTGCTCGAACCCGCGGAGACCGGCGACCCGAACGAGGACGCCCTGCTCGCGTCGATCGCGCGCGAGTTCACGCGTGCGAGCGGGTCGCTCCGCTACGGGCTCCGCGTGGAGCTGAGCACCACGAGCGCGCTCGACGGCTCGTTCGAGACCTTCGGGTTGCGCGGCGACGACGTGGGGCTGACGGTTCACCACGAGGCGTACGCGCGTTGGACCGGTGCGTTCGGCGCAGCGGAGCGCAGCCCGTTCGTCATCGAGCTGGAGCAAGGCGCGACCCTGCGCGGCGTCGTGCGCGAGCCGGCTGGCGGGCCGCTCTCCGGCGTGCGCATCACGCTGCGCAACGACGACGCGAAGTCAGATCGCGTCACCAAGGCGGACGGGCGTTGGATGTTCGAGGGGGTCACGCTCGACGACGGTGCTTTGGTCGTCTTCTCGAAGGTGGGCCGTGCGACCGTCGTCGACGAGGTCCCGCCGAATGCGGGCGTGGTCATCGATCGCGACATCGTTCTCGAGCCGGGGCTGCGCATCGCGGGCGAAGTCGCCGGGCTGTTCGGCTCCGAAGCGAACCGACGCGTGTACCTGCGCGCCGAGCGCGAGTTCGACTTGCCGTTCGCGGCGCGCTTCGCGACGACTCGCGTGTTCGCGAACGAGGCGCTCTTCCACCCGCCGCACTACGGTAGTGTGCGCGCGGACGCGGAAGGGCGCTTCGCGTTCGACGGGCTGGGCTCGGGCCGTTGGTACGTGTGGATCGTGGACGCGCAGGGAAGGCTCGAAGGCGGACGCTGGGTGAACGCGGGGACGGAGGGTTTCCGACTCGCGCGGGGCGGCGCCGTGTTCGATCGCGTGGGCGTCGCGCTGTCCGCGCGCGACGTCGTCGCGGATGTGCGGCTCGCGAACGCGGCCTATTCGCTCCGCCGGCGAATCGGGGCGCACGGAGACGTCTGGAGCGTGTCGGCGAATGGCCGGTTCGAGGGCGAGACCACGCTCCTCGACGGTTTGCTGCCGGGGCAGTATTCGATCGAGTTCTCGACCGACGCCGCGACCTACGAGCCCGCCAGCTTTCCGGTCGTTCCCGGTGACAATCGCATCGAACTCGAGGTCGTACCGCTCGCCATGGGCGATTGATGCGCCAAAGTGCACCACAACGAGCACGGAGTCGGGGCGCACCGGATCCGGTCGGTTCGTCGTAAACTACTGAACGACAAAAGGCTTGTGCTCGTACCGGCGCCGAACTGGATGGGCGGGCATCGCGTTTGCGCGCGCTTCGATGCCCATGTTTCGGGACCAGGCGGAAAGGAACGCGAACAACGCGGCGTCTGCCGGATACAAGTCGCACGCGCGCCCCAGGTCAGGTCGGCGCGCGCATTGCCCCAGGGAGAGCCACATGACCCTCAGGTCCCTTGCCAGGACAGCCGTTCTCGTTCTCGCGTTCGCCGGCGCGGCCGGCGCGCAAATCGCCGACTTCGAGACCCAGCGCGAGGAGGCCCAGTCGGCGCTCGTGACTCGCCTCCACGACTACGCCGACTGGTGCAAGGAGATGCGGCTCTTCCAGAGCCGCGAGTGCGCGTTCCTGAGGTTGATCGAGCTCGACCCGGACGACGCGGTCGCGCGCAAAGGGCTCGGCTACTCGAAGAAGGGCGACGGAGTCTGGGTCCCGCCGAAGAAGCCGAAGGAGTACAAGGACTTCGACCGCGGCGGACTCGAGGAACAACCCGCACGTTTGGCCGCGGCGCTCGACCCCTATCTCGAAACGATGCGCGCGTTCCTCGCGGATCCGCAGCTCGCCGCCGACCAACGTTTGGTCGTGGTCCAGGGCATCCTCTTCGCGAACCCGGACGATCCGGAGATCCGCGCCGAACGCGGCGAAGTGCATGCGGGCGACCGGTGGGTTCTGGCGGAGACCGCGACGTCCCTACGACGCCGCGCGTCGCTCGCCGGGGAGGTCCGCGCTGCGCTGTCCTCGGACGAGGGCTTGGAGCCCGCGCAGGCCGACGAGCGCGAGGCCGCCTTCGGACTCGACTGGACCGCGGTCGTCGCGACGCCGGACGCGCGCGTGTGCGGAACCGTTCCGAGCGAGGAGGTGTGGAACGCAGCGCGCGTGCTCACCGCGACGATCCGCGTCTTCGGAGCCGCCCTCGGCGAAGCCGGCCTTCCGGAAGGGACGCTCGTCGTGCTGCTCCAAGGCCCGGACGATCGCAACGCGTTCCTGAACGGTCACGCCGGACTGGACGATGCGACGCGCGATGCGATGCGCAACGGCCCCGGGGGCTGGATCCCCGGAACGAACGAGGTCGCGTACTGGAGCGACGACCCGGTGAAGCGCATCGATGGGCTCGTGCGCATGGTCATCGCGTACCTCCTCGGCGACGGATTCGGCGTGACGACCGTGCACCACTGGATCCACGAGGGTTTCGGGCTGTACCTCACCGACGCACTCGTCGGAACGCACATGACCTGGTTCGTTTCGCCCGTGGACGACATCGGTGTGGGCTCGTTGCAGGAGGAGATGATCGAGTCGACCGATTGGCGGCGTCTCGCCTTCGATCGATTCCAGGATGCGGGGCATCCGCAATTCCGCGAGTTGCTCTCGAAGCCGCCCTCCGAGTACTTGGTCGCCGACGTGCTCTACACGTTC
The DNA here is from genome assembly GCA_029259605.1 of Planctomycetota bacterium. Lineage (GTDB taxonomy): Bacteria > Planctomycetota > UBA1135 > UBA1135 > OFTM281. The sequence continues at coordinate 18,357 of JAJDEV010000107.1, forward strand.
GTCGTCGCCGCGTTCCTGATCGAAGGGCGGCCGGAGGAGACGCGCGCGGTCCTCGAGGCGCTCGGGAAGGGCGGGGAGTCCCCCGAGGTGTTGCCCGCGGAGATCGGATATCGGCTCGGCGACATCGATGCGCGCATCATGCGTTGGCTCGACGAGACGACGGCGGTCGCGAAGGGGGAGCTGATCGTGGCGGACGCCTCCGCGCCCGCGCCCGAGGACGACTAGCCCGGATCATTCATGAGCATGCACGCCAAGAGCTGCAATCGACCGGCTACGCCGGTCTCTCGGCCCTTGCCGGCACTTTGCGAACGTCGGCGTCCTCGACGACCTGACAAGGTCGCCTCCGGGGCCACCGCCCGCAAAGCACCGGCAGGAACCGAGTTGCAGCTACTGCCGCACATCCTCATGAATCATCCGGGCTAGGGCGCGGCTGCTACCATGGCGTTTGACTCGCCGAGCTTCCGCGCCCGTACGCGGTGTCCCCATCGATCCCACGCATGGACCCCAAGACTTCCGCCGATCCGTTCCGACCGTCGCGCGCGGATCGTTTCTCGTTCGGACTGTGGACCGTAGGCAACCCGGGCCGCGACCCGTTCGGCGAGGCCACGCGCGCGCGCCTCGATCCGAACCACATCGTGCGCAAGCTCGCCGAGTGCGGCGCGTGGGGCGTCAACCTGCACGACAACGATCTGGTGCCGTTCGGCGCGAGCGCGACGGACCGCGACCGAATCGTGGCCGAGTTCAAGGCGACGCTCGAGGATTGCGGGATGGTCGTGCCGATGGCGACGACGAACCTCTTTACGCACCCCGTGTTCAAGGACGGCGCGTTCACCTCGAACGACGCGCGTGTGCGCGCGTTCGCCGTGCAGAAGACGATGGCGGCCATCGATCTGGGCGTCGAGCTCGGCGCGCGCACGCATGTGTTCTGGGGCGGGCGCGAGGGGACGGAGGCGGACGCGTGCCGCGATCCGCGCGACGGACTGAAGCGCTTCCGCGACGCGCTGAACATCCTGACGGGCTACGTCAGGGATCAGGGCTACGACCTGCGCTTCGCGCTCGAGGCGAAGCCGAACGAACCGCGCGGCGACATCTATCTCTCGACGACAGGGCACATGCTGCACTTCATCGAGACGCTCGACGACGCGGAGATGGTCGGCGTGAATCCCGAGGTGGCGCACGAGACGATGGCCGGTCTGTCGTTCGTGCACGGCGTCGCCCAAGCGATGGACGCGGGCAAGCTCTTCCACATCGACCTGAACGCACAGCGCATCGGGCGCTACGACCAGGACCTGCGCTTCGGATCCGAGGACATGAAGCAGGCCTTCCTGCTTGTTCGTTTGCTCGAAGGCGTCAACGGCTACGCGGCGTACGACGGGCCGCTGCACTTCGACGCGCACGCCTATCGGACCGAGGACGAGGCCGGCGTTTGGGAGTTCGCGGTGGGTTGCATGCGCACGTACAAGATCCTCGCCGCACGCGCGAGGGCGTTCGATGCGGATCCCGACGTGCGCGAGATCCTCGATACGGAGAGCGACGCCGAAGCCGAGCGCCTTGTGAGCGGCGGCTTCGACGCGGAGCGCGTGCGCGAGCTGCGCGCGCGCACTTTCGACCCGGACGCGCTCGCCGCGCCGGGGCTGCGCTACGAACGCCTCGACCAGCTGATGACCGAGCACCTCCTCGGAGTGCGTGGGTGAGCCGGTTCCTCGGGCTCGACGTCGGAACCCAGGGGACGAAGGGGCTGCTCATCGACCTCGAGCGCGGCGAAGTCGTAGCGCGTGCGTCCGCTTCGTACGGGTTGATCGAAGGCTTGCCGGTCGGCGCGGCCGAGCAAGCACCCGAGACGTGGTGGCGCGCGGTTCGTGACGTGGTGCACGCGCTCGTCGCGACCGCGGGCGCCGACGCGGAACCGATCGCCGGCATCGGTGTGTCGGGACAACAACACGGCTTCGTCGCGCTCGACGCCGAGCGCGAAGTGCTGCGACCCGCCAAGCTGTGGTGCGACACGTCGACGGCGAAGGAGGCACAGGAGCTATCCGATGCGCTCGGGCGGTCCGTGCCCGCCGGCTTCACCGCGTCGAAGATCCTCTGGATGAAGCGTTACGAGCCTGAGCGCTTCGCACGCCTGCGCCACGTGCTCCTGCCGCACGATTGGATCGACTTGCGGTTGACGGGCGAGCTGTGGGCCGAGTGCGGCGACGCGTCGGGTACGGGCTTCTTCGATGGCGCGGCGCGCGACTACGACCGCGCGTCGATGGAGGCCATCGACCCATCGCTCGCCGGTTGGATGCCCACGCTCGTCGCGCCGAACGCGCCGGCGTCGACGCTATCGACCGATGCCGCTGCGGACCTCGGCTTGCCCGCGGGCATTCCGGTCGCGCCCGGCGGCGGCGACAACATGATGAGTGCGATCGGCAGCGGCGCGGTGCGCTCCGGCGAATACGTCGTGTCGCTCGGAACCTCGGGCACGGTGTTCACGCACTCGTCCGACCCGATCGAGAGCGACGGCCTCATCGCGCCGTTCTGCGACTCGACGGGCGGCTGGCTCCCGCTCCTCTGCGTGATGAACGCGACCGGCGTGACCGAGGAGGTGCGGCGCGCGTTCGATGCGGATGTCGACGGCTTGACGCAGGCGGCGCGCGACGTGTCCGCGGGATGCGACGGGCTGTTGTTCGTGCCGTACCTCGCCGGCGAGCGCGTTCCGGACTTGCCCGACGCGACGGGTACGCTGCTCGGAATCCGTTCCGGCAGCCTCTCGCCCGCGCGCCTCTTCCGCGCGGCGCTCGAGGGCACGAGCCTCAACATCGCGTGGGGCATCGAGCGCATGCGCGCGCTCGGGCTCGAGCCGGACGCGGTGCGCGTCGTCGGCGGCGGTGCGCGTAACGAGCTGTGGTGCCAGATCCTCGCGGCGCTCCTCGACGTGCACGTCCAGCGCTCGGGCGAACCCGAAGCGGCGGCGCTCGGTGCGGCGCTGCAAGCCGCGTGGGTCGTGACGGCGCCCGGCGGCAGCCGCGAGCAGCTGATCGAACTCAGCGCCCCGTTCGTCGCGCACAGCGGTCGGTTGATCGCGCCGGACGAGCTCGGCGGCGACGCGCGCCCGACGTACCGCGCGCTCGCGGAGCGCTTTCCGCGCGAGGTCGCGCGCCTCTATCCGGCGGACGAACGACGCGCGTCGCGCAGGTAGCGCGCGAGATCCTCGAATCGGTTCTCTGTCCACGTGTCGCGGCGGTTGTGCACCCGTCCTGACGCCCGGCGCGCGCGGCGCACTCGCGCGCGAGTCGACGACGGATCGCGCACCGTTCTTGCCGCGGGGATCCGCCTCGGCTACGACATCGACGCGATGTCTTCCCCGCGTCTCGGAATCGGTCTGCCCGTACGCAACGGCGAGCGCTTCCTGCGGGATGCGCTCGACGCGCTGCTCGCGCAGACGTTCGGCGACTTCGAGCTGGTCGTTTGCGACAACGCGTCGGACGACGCGACCGAGGAGATCGCGCGCGATTACGCGAAGCGTGATGCGCGCGTGCGCTACCACCGGGCGGAGGAGAACGCGGGTGCGGCGGCGAACTTCAACCGCGCGTTCGAACTCACGCAGGGCGAGTTCTTCAAGTGGGTGGCACACGACGACGTGCACGAGCCGGAGTATCTCGAGGCGTGCATCGGCGTGCTCGATGCGCAGCCCGACGTCGTGCTCTGCCACTCGCTCGTGCGCTTCATCGACGAGCAGGGCGCCGTCGTGTCCGATCACGAGCCGCGCTTGCATGCGCTCGACTCGCCGCGGCGCATCGAGCGCTTCCGCGACCTCACGCGCATCGGGCACTGGTGCTTCGACGTCTTCGGCGTCATGCGCCGCGACGTCGCCGCGCGCACGCCGCGGATCGCGCCGTACGCCGGGTCCGATCGCAACCTGCTGGTCGAGCTCGGCCTCCACGGTCGGCTGTTCCGCGTTCCGCGCCCGCTCTTCCTCTCGCGCGACCACGGCGCGCGGTCGATCCGCAGCATGACGCACCTGCGCGATCGCACGCCGTGGTTCGACCCCGCTGCGAGCGGGCGGCGCGTGTATCCGCACTGGCGTCATCTGGTCGAGTATCACCGCTCGTTGAAGCGCGCCGGCGTGCCGTTCTTCGAGCGCGCGCGCTGCAACGTCGCGCTGCTCTCCTGGATGCGGCACCATCGCAGGTACTTGCTCGATGACCTGCGTTCCCACGCGGGCGGCGGCGCCCCCTCGTGATGGAACGCTCGGAACTCACGGTCGTGATCCCGACCTTTCGACGCGCGGCTTCGCTGCGGCGCGTGCTGGAGGGGCTCCGCGCGCAACAGGACGCGCCGCCCTTCGATGTCATCGTGGTCGACAACGCCGAGTGCGAGGAGACGCGCGAGGTGTGTGAAGCGGCGACCGAGCTCGCGCTGCGCTTCGCCGTCGAGCGCGGTCCCGGCAAGAACCGCGCGTTGAACCGCGCGCTCACCGAGGACCCGCTCGCGCCGCTCGTCGTCTTCACCGACGACGACGTCGACCCGGATCCGAAGTGGCTCGCCGAGGTGCGCGCGTGTGCCGAGCGTTGGCCGAACGCGTCGGTCTTCGGCGGTCGCATCGACGTCGTCTGGCCCGATGGGGGACCGCCGGCGTGGGCGCGCGACGCGCGCGTGCAGGAGCTGGGCTTCACGGCGCACGCACCGCTCGAAGCCGAGGGCCCGTATCCGGAGGGGCGCGTCCCGTTCGGCCCGAACTTCTGGATGCGGCGTCAGCTGATCGAGGCCGGCCATCGCTTCAACGAGCGCATCGGTCCGAACCCGGACGATCGCATCCTCGGCGACGAGACGCAGTTCCTGCGCGGCTTGCGGCGCGGCGGGCAGCGCTTCGTTTACAACCCGGCCGCGATCGTCGGGCACCGCGTGACGCGCGAGTCGGTCGCGCCGGGCGTCGTGCGGCGCCGCGCCTACGACCAGGGCCGTGGCATTCCGCACGAGCGCGGCCTTCCGCGCCGCGACTTGCTCGCCCGTTCGCCGCTGCTCTGGCGCACGTTGCGTCACGCGCTCGTTTTGCGCGACCGTGCGCGCGCAGCGTCCGCGCGTTGCTTGCCCGGAGTCGCGCCGAGCCTCAATCCGCTGCGCGCGCTCGGTTTCAACCAGGAGAGCCTGCGGCTCGCGCGCGAGCGCGCACAGGACTGAACCCGACTACTCCGCGTCGTCGTAGCTCGGATAGTCGAGGTGGTCGAGCGACGGATGCACGTCGTTCCCCGTTGCCACGCCGACCACGTCGCGCAGGAAGCGCATGCCGTTGTCGCTGTTCGCGAAGTAGACCGCGGCGAAGTCCCGTTCCGGAACCGCGATCGCGAAGGCGCGATAGCCCGAGTTGTGACCCCAGTGCCAGAACGCGGCGCCGTCGCCCGACGCCTCGAGCCCGACGCCGAGCCCCCAGGCGACGCCCGGCGACACGTCGATCTGGCGCGTGAGGAGCGCGGCGTGCGTCGCGTCCTTCAGTCGCGCGCCGCGCAGGAGCGCCGCGAGGAAGCGCGCGTAGTCCGAAGCCGTGGTGAGCAGGCTGTACGCCGCGTTCGGAACCTGGAGCTGCCGGATCTCGCGGTTTGCGCCGGCCTCGTCGTGCGGAAGCGCGACGTTCTGCGCGAACTCGGGCCTCCAGACAAAGCTCGACCGCGTCATCCCGAGCGGTTCGAAGACGAGGTCCTGCGCGAGTCCCTGGAGCGTGTCGCCGACGAGCGTTTCGACGACGTGCTGCAACAGCACGAAGCCCTCGCCCGAGTACCGCCACGCCTGGCCCGGATCCGCCGCGAACTCGAGCGCGCCGCCGCTCGGGCGCCAGTTCGGGAGCCCGGTCGAGTGCGAAAGCACCATGCGCGCCGTCAGCTGCGCGTGGCGCGGATCGCTCGCGATGTCGTCGAGCGGCGCGTATTCGACCAGCGCCGTGTCGAGCTCGAGCACGCCCTCGTCGACCAGCTGCAATACGGTGTACGCGAACACCGGCTTGCTGAGCGATGCGGCTTCGAACACGGTGTCCGCGTCGACCGCGCCGTCGGCGGACGCATTGCGCTTGCCGATCGCCGCCTGCCACACGACACCCTCGGCGTTCGCGAGCGCGATCGACACGCCGGGCACGCGCGCGCGCTCGGCCATGCGCGGCAGGTCCTCCGCGAGCTTCGCCCCGCGGGCGGCGAGGTCATCGCTCGCGCCGTTCGCAGCCGCGCAAAGGAACAGAGTGGCGAGCAGCACGGGCGTGGTGGTTTGCATGCGGTGTTCGTGGTGGCGAGGACGGGACGCGTGACCGAGCGGCGCGCGCGCGCGGAAAGCTCCGCGCTTGACCGATCCGTTACCGCGAAGTCGCGGCGGCTTCGGCGCCGAGGAGCTCGCGGAACACCGGCACGAGGTTCGCCGCCGCGCGTTCGTGCCCCTCGGTCGTCGGATGAATGCCGTCGGGCAGGTTGAGTTCGGCCACGCCGGCGACGCCGTCGAGGAAGAACGGGACGAAGGGCAGTTCGTGGCGTGCGGCGACGCTCGCGAAGGCGGCCTCGAAGGCCGAGGTGTACTCCGCGCCGTAGTTCGGCGGGAGCTTCATGCCGAGCAGCACGACGCGCGCGCCCTTGGCCTGCGCGCGCTCGACGATCGCGTTCAGGTTGGCTTCGATCGACTCGACCGGCACGCCGCGCAGGCCGTCGTTGCCGCCGAGCTCGACGACCACCCAGTCGGGCGAGCGCTCGAGCAGCCAGTCGATGCGCCGCAACCCGCCGGCGGTCGTGTCGCCGCTCGAACCGGCGTTCAGGAGCCGGAACGGGACGCCCTCGTCCGCGAGCGCGCGCTGCAGCACGGCCGGGAACGCCTCGTCCGATGGGAGGTGCAGGCCGGCGGACAGGCTGTCGCCGAGAAAGAGCACGAGCGGTCCGGCCTCCGCGTCGCGCGCGGGCTCCGGCGCACGCTTCGCGCTCGCTGCGCCGCGCGGCGCGGGCGCATCGCGCGGCTCGTCGGGTGCGTCTCCGCAAGCGGCGAACGCGACGAGCGCACAGAGGCAGCCCACGACCAGCGTCGGACGGGCGCGCGGAGATGTCGTGAGTTCAACCACCGCCTGCTAGGGTACGTCGAGCGCGCGCGCGCGCGCAGCCCCGCTCCGGAGAGAGTACGCAACGATGACGAGTCGAAGAGTGGAGTGCCGCGGCGTCGGCAAGGTGCTGCCGTCGGGAGGCGAGCAGCTCACGATCCTGCGCGACATCGATCTCGCGATCGACGCCGGCGAGTCCGTGGCGATCCTCGGCCCGTCGGGCAGCGGCAAGTCGACGCTGCTCGGACTGCTCGCCGGACTCGATCGGCCGACGACGGGCAGCGTGCTGCTCGACGGCGAGGCGCTCGAGGACAAGGACGAGGACGAGCTCGCGCTGCTCCGCCGCGGCAAGGTCGGCTTCGTGTTCCAGGCCTTCCACCTGTTCGCGAACCTCACCGCGCACGAAAACATCCGCGTCCCGCTCGACCTGACCGGCGTCGACGGGTCGGCCGAGCGTGCGACCGAGCTGCTCGAGCGCGTCGGCCTCGCCGCGCGTGCGCACCACTATCCGTCGCAGCTCTCCGGCGGCGAGATGCAGCGCGTCGCGCTCGCGCGCGCCTTCGGTCCGAACCCGTCGCTGCTGCTCGCGGACGAGCCCACGGGCAACCTCGACAGCAAGACGGGCGAGCGCGTGCTCGAGCTCTTGGTCGAGATGCGCGAGCGCGAGAACACGACGCTCGTGCTCGTGACGCACGACCCCGCGGTGGCCGCTCGCGCCGAGCGCCGCATCGTGCTCGAGGCCGGCGCGATCGTCAGCGAATCGTGAGCGCGTCGTCCCGATGAAGCTCGGCGGCATCCTGCGCTTCGTGCGCCGCGACTCGCGCGGATCGCGCGGGAGCCTCGTGTTCTTCGTCGCGTGCGTCGCGATCGGCGTGGCCGCGGTCGTCGCGGTCGACGGCGTGGCGCGCGCGATCGACGCGGGGTTGCGCTCGCGCTCGCGCGAGCTGCTCGCGGCCGACATCGCGGTGCAGGGCAGGCAGCCGCTGCCCGCCGAGCTCGACGCCGCGATCGCGCGCGTCGCGCCGGACGCCGAGCGCATCGACGTGCGCGAGCTGGCGACGATGGCCGGCGCGTTGTCGGCGGCGGGCGACGTCGAGCGCAGCCGCCTGTGCGAGCTCAAGGTCGTCGACGCCGCCTACCCGTTCTATGGCGAGCTGACGCTCGAGCCCGCGGGCAGGCTCGCCGACCTGCTCGACGCATCGACCGCGGTCGTCGCGCCCGAGCTCATGTCGGGGCTCGGGCTCGCCGTCGGCGACACGGTGCGCGTCGGCGGCGCGGACTTCCGCGTCGCGGCGGTCGTGCTCGACGAACCGGACCGGCTCGACTTCGCGCTCGTGCTCGGGCCGCGCGTCTTCCTGTCGAGCGCGGGCTTCGACCGTACGTCGTTGCTCGGCGTCGGCAACCGCGTCAAGTACCGCGCGCTCCTGCGCCTGCCCGGCAACCCGGTCGAGGACGAGCTCGACCGCGTGAAGGATGAGCTCGACGACAGCATCCCCGCGACCGTGCGCTTGCGCTTCGAGACGCACTTCGAGGCGCAACCCGGCGTGCGCCGCGGGCTCGAGCGCTTCGCGTCGTTCCTCGGACTGGTCGCGCTCCTGTCGCTCGTGCTCGGCGGGATCGGCGTGGCCGAGGTCGTGCGCTCGTGGTTGCGCTCGCGAACCATAGGGATCGCGGTGTGGAGGGTGATGGGGTTGCGGCCGCGCGAGATCCTCGTGTTGCACGTCGCGCACATCGTCGTCTTCGCGCTGATCGGCAGCGTGCTCGGCGCGGTGCTCGGCGGCGCGGTGCCGTTCGCGCTGCCCGCGCTCATGCCCGACCTGCTGTCCGCCGACCTCGTCGAGAGTTGGCAGCCGCTCGCGCTCCTGCGCGGGATCGGGCTCGGCGTCGGCGTCGCGCTCTTGTTCGCACTCTCCGCGCTGACCGCCGTGTGGCGCGTCTCGCCCGCGCTCGTTCTGCGCAGCGACGCCGAGCCGCTGCCCGCGCCGCGCCTCGTGCGCATCGGCGCGCTGCTGCTGCTCGGCGGCGGCCTGTTCGCGAGCGCGTGGATCCAGGGCGGCCGCGCCGACTACGCGGGTTGGTTCACGGGCGGCCTGGCCGTGCTCGCGCTCCTGCTCTTCCTCGGCGCGCGCGCACTCGTGTGGTGCGCCGGCGTCCTGCCGCGCGGCCGCTTCGGTCCGACGGTCGCGCACGGGATCGCCGCGCTCGCGCGTCCGGGCGTCGGGACCGTCGGCGCGATCGTGTCGCTCGGCCTCGGCACGCTCGTCGTCACGGGCATGGCGCTGATCGAGCGCCGTCTGCAGTCCGAGCTGCGCGGCGCGCTTCCGGAGAACGCGCCGAGCGTATTCCTCGTCGACGTGCAGCCGGATCAGTGGGAGGCGGTCGAGCGAGTGCTCGCGGACGGCGGCGCCGACCGCATCGACATGGTGCCGGTCATCATGGCGAGGCTCGCGGCGATCCGCGGCGACACGGTCGCGTCGCTCGTCGAGGACCGCGGGGACGACGACGAGCGTGAGCGCGGCGAGCGGGACGAAGGCGACCGCCGCCCGCGCCGCTGGGCGCTGACGCGCGAGCAGCGTTTGACTTGGCTCGACGAGCTGCCCGACTCGAACCGTGTAACGGCGCGCCTCGCAGCGAACGCCGCCGACGACGTGCTGTGGCGCGACCCCGAGCGCGACGAGATCAGTCTCGAGGAGGACTACGCCGAGAATCTTGGCGTCGGCGTCGGCGACTCGATCGCCTTCGACGTCCAGGGCCTCGAGTTCGAGTTCCTCGTGTCGAGCCTGCGGCAGATCGAGTGGGAAAGCTTCGACATCAACTTCTTCGTCGTGGTCGAGCCGGGTGCGCTCGACGACGCGCCGCAGATGCTGCTCGCCGCCGCGCGCGTCGCGTCGTCGGCCGAGGACGCGATCCAGGACCAGCTCGTCCAGTCCTTCCCGAACGTGACCATGCTGCGCATCCGCCCGATCCTCGAGAAGGTCGCCGACCTGCTCGGCCGCATCGCGCTCGGCATCCGCGTGCTCGGCGCCTTCACGATCCTGGCCGGCGTCGCGATCCTCGCGGGTTCGGTCGGCGCGTCACGCCTGCGCCGTGGAAACGAGGTCGCGCTGCTCAAGACGCTCGGCGTCACGCGCCGCGGCGTGCTGCAGCTCTTCGCGATGGAGTTCGCGCTGTCGGGCCTCGTCGCGGGCGCGCTCGGGGCGGCGGGTGCCTACGCCCTCGCCTGGGGCTTCCTCGAGCACGTGGTCGAGCTCGAGGCGGACCTCCCGCCGCTGGGCTTCGTCCTCGCGATGGGGCTCACCGCCACGCTCGCGGTCACCGCAGGCATCGCGGCGAGCCTGCGCGCGCTGCGGGCGCGGCCGATCGAGAGTCTGCGTTAGCCGGATCGGTCTGTTCGTGCTCCTGCGCGCGACGAACGCGTACGGCGAACCGCGGCATTCGACCGCGTTCGGTCCCGAGTTCCCGGCTTGGATCGCGTTCCTCAGCACGACCAAGTATCCGGCGTCGCTCGCCTTCCTCTTTGATGACGCTCGGGCCCTTGCTCTTCGCGCTGCCGTGGCTCGAGCGCGCGCGGCCGCGTCGCCGACGTCGTCGCGCTGTTTGGAAGTGCGGCGCTGTTCTTCTACCTCCTGCACATCCCGCTCATCCACGGCCTGGCGCTGCTGCTCGCCTTCGTCCGGAGCCCGGCCGCCGTGCCGTGGATGTTCGACGACCACCCGCTGCCCGTCGCCGGTCCCCCGGACGGCTACGCCTACGGCCTGCCGCTGGTCTACGCCGTGACGGCGGTCGCGCTCGCGCTCGCCTACGCGTGCTGTCGCGCCTGCCGCGGCGTGTGAGGAGCCTCCTGTGACGCGCATCCCAGCGGACTTCGGCGCCGGGCGAGTCCGGGGAGGGGGAGTCTCGGGGGCGTAGGGGGCCCCGGGGGGCGCCCGCGCATATTAAATGTCGCGCACCTTTTCGACGACATCGTTCGAGTGCCGACAAGAAGAGCACACGTCGGTCTGCTCGGAACGAGATCGACGCTCCCCCCTCCATGTCCAACGTCCTCCGTGCCGCGCCCGTCCTCCTCGCCGCCGCGCTCGCCGCGTGCTCCGAGGCGGAGCACGGCCTGCGCTCGCTCGCGGTCACACCGGCGCAGCCGACGCTCGCAGCCGGGACGGGCACGTCGCTGCGCGCCATGGGTACCTATTGGAGCCACACGACGCGCGACCTCAGCGAGTCGGTCGCGTGGGCCTCGAGCGACGCTGCAGTGGCGACCGTCGATGACGGCGTGGTCGCGAGCCACGTCGCGGGCAGCGCGACCATCACGGCGACGGACCTCGCCTCCGGGCTCGCCGCGTCGGTCGAGCTCACGGTCACGTCCGCGGTCCTGACGTCGCTCGCGCTCACGCCGACGCTGCCGCAGATCGCGCGCGGGACCGACGTCGCGTTCACGGCGATGGGGACCTTCAGCGACGGGACCGTTCAGGATCTGAGCGCGTCGGTGCTCTGGAGCTCGTCGAACGCGACCGTCGCGTTCGTGATCCGCGGTGTGGTCGAGGGCATGGGCGTGGGCGTGGCGACCATCGCCGCGATCGACACGAACACGGGTGTCAGCGGGTGGACTCCGGTGCTCGTGACGCCGGCGGAGCTCGTGTCGATCGACGTGCAGCCGGCCGCGTCGTCCGTCGCGCTCGGCACGGCGCAGGTGTTCAGCGCGACGGGGACGTTCACCGACAGCACGACCCAGGACCTGACCACGTCGGCCCTGTGGAGTTCGTCGAACGGCGCGGTCGCGACGGTGAGCAACGCGCCCGGATCCGAGGGGCGCGCGACCACGCTCTCGGTCGGGACGACGACGGTGTCCGCCACCGATCCGTTGAGCGCGATCCAAGGCGCGACGGCGTTCAGCGTGACGCCCGCGGTCCTGGTCTCGCTCGCCGTTACGCCCGTGTCGCCGTCGCTCGCGCTCGGCACGTCGCAGGAGTTCGTCGCGACCGGGACCTACTCCGACATGACGACCCAGGACCTGACGACGTCGGTGACGTGGAGCTCGTCGGATCCCGCGGTCGCGAGCGTGAGCAACGCTGCCTCGACCGAGGGCGTCGCGACCAGCCTCGCGGTCGGAACGACCACGGTGACCGCGATCGATCCCGCGAGCGGCATCGACGACGGGACGCTGCTCACCGTCACGCCGGCCGTGCTCGTCTCCATCGACGTGGCGCCGACCACGCCGTCGATCGCGCTGGGCACGTCGCAGGCGTTCGTCGCGACGGGGACGTACTCCGACATGACGGCGCAGGACCTGACGGCGTCGGTGACGTGGAGCTCGTCCGATCCTGGGGTCGCCGCCGTGAGCAACGCGCCCGGGACCGCAGGCCTCGCGACGAGCATGTCGGTGGGGTCGACCACGGTGACGGCGCTCGATCCGGCGAGCGCGATCGACGGCGCGACGCTCCTCACGGTGACGCCCGCCGCGCTCGTCTCGCTCGCCGTCACTCCATCCGCGCCGTCCGTCGCGCTCGGTCGCACGCAGGCCTTCGCGGCGACGGGGACGTACACCGACGGATCGATGCAGGATCTCACGGCCGCGGTGACGTGGAGCTCGTCGAGCCCGGCCGTCGCGGCGATCAGCAACGCGTCGGGCAGCGAAGGGCGCGCGACGACGCTGTCGACCGGTGCGACGACCGTCACCGCGACGCACGCCGCGACCGGGACGAACGACGCGGCGACGCTCACGGTGACGCCGGCCGTGCTGGACTCGATCACGCTGAGCCCGACCGACCCGTCGATCGCGCTCGGCACGACGCGCGCGTTCACGGCGACGGGCACGTTCAGCGACGGCAGCATGCCGGACCTGACCGACTCCGTGACGTGGAGCTCGTCGAGCCCCGCTGTCGCCACGATCAGCAACGCGGGCGGTAGCGAAGGGCTCGCGACGTCGGCCGCGGTCGGTGTGACGACGGTGACGGCGACCGACGCCCCCAGCGGGATCGACGCGTCGACGACGCTCACGGTCACGCCGGCGGCGCTCGTCTCGATCGCGGTGACGCCGCAGGACTGGTCGGTCCCGGTCGGTTCGACGCGGTCGTTCACGGCGCTCGGCACGTACACCGACGCGAGCACGCAGGACCTCACGACGACCGTCACGTGGAGCTCGACGCTGCCCGGGGTCGCGACGGTGAGCAACGCGGGCGGCTTCGAGGGCGTCGCCACGGGCGTCTCGGCCGGCACGACCACGCTCACCGCGACCGACGCGCCGAGCGGGATCGACGGCCCGTCGACGCTCACCGTGATCCCGGAGATCGCCTTGCGCGACGTCGCGTCCGCGGGCGCCGCGAGCGGCGTGCTCGACGTGGTGATCGCGACGCCCGCCGGCACGCAGCCGGGTGACGTGCTCGTCGCGGCAATCGCCGTGCGCCCGAGCTCCGCCACGATCACCGCGCCCACCGGATGGAGCCTGGTGCGCCGCATCGACAACGGAGCGGGCAACGCGAACTCGCTCGCGCTCTACACGCGCGTCGCCGAGGCGAGTGAGCCGTTCGATCACACGTGGTCGTTCTCCGCCTCCACGGGTTCGGCCGGCGCGATCGCTGCCTTCGAGGGCGCGGACCCGACGAACCCGGTCGACGTCGAGGGCGGCCAGAGCACCGCGTCGTCCGTGTCCCACACCGCGCCGAGCATCACGACGACCGTCGCGCGAACGATGCTCGTCAGCGTGCACGCGTTCGCGTCGTCGGAGGCGTGGACGCCGCCCGCGGGAATGACGGAAGCGGCCGAGGCGGCGAGCCTCTCGCTCGGCAACGCCGCGGGCATCTCGCTCGAGCTGAACGTCGAGCTGCAGCCGGCCGCGGGCGCGACCGGGGTTCGAACGGCCACCGCGGCGGACTCGGCGGATACGGGCAACGCCGCGTTGCTCGCGCTCTCGCCGGGTGCGTAGGGCGGATCGACGAGCGCCTCGCCCTCGCCGATGCTGCGGACCGCGCTACGGACTCTCCCGTATGTAGCCGGCCCCGCGAGTTGGTCGAGAGTGCGTCCGGAGGATCTCCGTGCAGATGCTGACATGACGCGAATCGAACCACAGCCGCCCGCGACGCTCCGATCGATCGCGATCCTCGAGCGCGAGCACCGGTGGATCGGATGGATGACCGAGTGCCTCGAGGCGTTGATCGCTCGTGCGCACGTCGACGATCAACTACCCGCGGAGACGTACGAACTCCTGCGACTGTTCGAGTCGTTCGCCGATGGGTTGCACCAAGACAAGGAGGAGCACGTCCTGTTCGTCCACTTGCTGGACGTCGCGCGCGGGAACGAACGCGACGCGCTCACGAAGCTCCTCACCGACCATGAAGCGGAGCGCCGTCACCTCTCGGGCATGCGCGTCAACGTCCTCGGCGCCGTACACGGTGAACCCGGATGCGTGCGCGAGTTCGTGCGCGAGGCGGAGGGCTACCTGGGCGTGCACCGCGCGCACATGGCGCGTGAGAGCAAGGTGCTCTTCCCCCTGGCAGCGCGCGTGCTGACGCCCGACGCCGACGCCCAAGTCGTGCGCGGCTTCGGCCAGGTGGACGCGAGCGAGGAGGGTGGGAGCGCGACGGCCGGTTTGCTCGAGCAGATCGTGAGCCTGCGGCGACGCATCGGATTGCCGAGCCCGCCGGCGGCGTAGCGGCTTCCAGCGCGCCCGAAGTTCCCGGCGCGGTTCCCCCCGGCGCGCGGCCTAGCAGGCCGTGGTGGAAATCACGGCGTCCTCGAAGGCAGATGAGTTCGTGCTGGCAAGGCGCGGTGACGACGCGTATTCGCTGGAACCTCGGAGGAGGCGCAACGCAGGCAGCGCCAATTCAGCGCCCTTCGAGGATGTTGTGAGTTTCACCACGGCCTGCTAGGTACGCTCTCCGGCGAGCGAATCCATGCGCGTGCTCTTCGTCTACCCGAACCTCTACACCCAGATGGGGTTCAACCACGGCCTCGCGGCGTTGTCCGCCGTGCTCAAGCAGCGCGGGCACAAGACGCGGCTCGTCAACCTGAACGAGAACCTGCCGCCGGTGCCGAGCTACGAGCAGGTGTTCGAGGACGTGCGCGCGTGGGCGCCCGGGTTGATCGCGTTCTCGTGCCTGACGATGCAGTACGACGAGGCGGTGCGGCTCGCGCGGTCGCTGCGCGCGCAGGCGCGCGCCGCGGAGTTCGTGCTTCCGCCGCTCGTCGTCGGCGGGATCCATCCGACCATGGTGCCGACCGAGGTGATGGCCGACGGTGTTTGGGATCACGTCGGGGTGGGGGAGTGCGAGGATGCGCTCGCGCTGCTCGTCGAGCGGACCGAGAAGGGCGAGCGACCGACGGACATCAAGAACTTCCTGTCGTGGAAGGACGGCGCGCGGCCGGCGTGGATCGACGCGCGCGAGCCGGACGCGAACGGGAAGCTCGAACCTGTCAGCGCGGAGCACTGGATCCACAACCCGGTCGGCGAGTTCCCCGACTTCGCGGCGCAGCCCTTCCCCGACTACGCGCTCTTCGACACGCAGCGCATCGTCGACCAGAAGCACGGCTGGTTCGGGTTGATGACCAGCCGCGGTTGCCCGTACCGCTGCACCTACTGCCTCAACCACCGCGTGGTCGACCGCTACAAAGACGAGCTCGCGCGGCCGGTCGCCAAGCTCGGCTTCTTCCGCTACCGCACGCCCGCGCAGATGATCGCCGAGATCCGGCACGTGCTCGCCACGTACACCGGCATCGACACGTTCATCCTGGACGACGACCTGTTCACGATGAACTTCGAGCACGCGGTCGCGTTCGCAGAGGCGTACAAGGAGTCGGGTCTTACCGTCCCGTGGGTCGTGAACAGCCACGTGCAGCGCTTGAGCGACGAGCTCGCCTCCGCGCTCGCGGGTGGCGGTTGCCGCATCCTGAAGCTCGGCATCGAGTCCGGCTCGCACCGCGTGCGGCACGAGGTGCTCAAGCGCTTCATGAGCGACGACGACATCCTCGCCACGGTCGAGACCGCCGAGCGCCACGGCCTGCACACCTCCGGCTTCGTGATGATCGGCCTGCCGGGCGAGTCGCGCGCCGAGCGCGAGGAGACGATCGACCTGCTCGCCGCCTCGGGTCTCGGCCGCTTCCGCACGTCGCTCTTCTATCCGTTCCCCGGCACCGAGAGCCACCAGTACGCGATCGACGGCGGCTACGTCGACCCCGCGCGCGCCGGCTCGCTCACCGACTTCACCGAGACGAGCTGTCTCGACTTCGGCGAGGACGAGAACCTCTACATCGACAAGCTCGCGACGTGCATGCCGTGGTTCGTGAACGCGGGCATGGCGAAGTACGGCGACGCGCCGGCGGCGCAGCGCTACCAGCCGCTGGTCGACGAGGTGCTCGCGCTCTCGCGTGAGGAGTGGGACGCCTTCCGCCCGCGGGTGCGCGCGATCGACGGATCAGTCTCCGAAGCGGCGATGCGCGCTGAGGAGCTGCACTACTCGATCCGCTTCAACGCGTTCATGGGCGTGCGCTCCGACTACTACATGGCGGAGGAGAGCGGCATCGAGTGGATGACCGCGGCCGCCAAGCCGGTGCCGGATCGGTTGCGCGAGCTCGCGGCGCTGCGCTAACGGGTTTTCGCTAGCGGTCCGTGGTGTAAAACACGGCGTCCACGAAGGGGGTTGAGTTCGTGGTGTCAAGGCGCGCTGACGACGCGTATTCGCTGGAACCTCGGAGGAGGCGCAACGCGGGCAGCGCGAGTTCAGCGCCCTTCGAGGATGTCGTGAGTTTCACCACGGCCTGCTACGGCACGCGGAATTCGAGCGCGTTCGATGCCGAGTACGTCTGCGAGCCGCCGACGTCGTGGATCCACACCTGCGCGTACAGCCTCGTGCCCGCCGGGATCCCGCCCGCGTAGAAGCCCGGGAAGGACGTCGTCCCCGACGCGCTCGTCGTGCCCTCGATCTGGAAGTTCGGGCGCGGCACGAGCTTGCCGCGCGCGAGGGCGTTCTTCAGCTGGGTCGTGCCGAGGAGCAGGACGGCGCGGCTCGACGGCGGCGCGTTCTCGAGTTCGAACCTCCACGCGGTGTTCGCCGTGAGGTAGCCGCGGAAGGAGAGCTCCGGGCCACCGGTGCTCGGCAGGCTCTCGCCGATGTCCGCGGCGACGGGCGCGACGGGGCCAACGACGAGTCCGAAGTCGGCGTCGATCGCGGGGCTCTCGAGGCGCGCGTCGGCGACGATCGTGTCGGCGCTCACGTCGACCTTCCAAACTCCGGACTCGGGATTCTCGAGCCACACCTGCTCGGTCGTGTCGACCGTGTTCGCGGATCCGCCGGCGGTCGACACGTTGCCGACGTCGAGGCCGTGGTTGCCCCAGTACACGACGCTCGACGGCGACGTGAGGCGCAGCGTCAGATCGTTGAGCGAATTCATCATCGCGCTGCTGCTGCCCGCGGGATCGGTGAACACGAGCGTCGCGCGCAGTTCGGTTTGGCCCGGCGCGACGACGACTTCGTAGCTCGCGCTCTGCAGGTTCACGAGCGGTTGCGTCTCGTCGACGACCAGCACGCCGTTTCCGCGCTCGTGCATGTCGAACACGTGCGGCCGTCCCCAGTCCTGGTGCGTGCGCGTCAGGTCGTGGCCCGCGCCGGCGAAGTCGTACGCGCGCGCCGTGTTCGCGACGAACGCGCGCGCGGTGGCGGAGCGCGGTCGGCTCGCGAACACGCTGGCGCCCGGCGCGACGTTGCCGAAGACCTCGTCGTGCCACATTTGGAAGAAGAGCCCGAAGTGGCCCGCGACGAGCGGCGTCGACGCGCTCGTCCCGCCGAAGTTCGAGTAGAGCCCGTTCTGGTTCGCGGTGAGCAGCTTGTCGTACCAGAAGCAGATGTCCGGCTTGATGCGACCGTCCTGCGCCGGACCGCGCGTTCCCGCTCCCGCCCAGAAGTCGTCGTCGAGCGTGGTCGTGTCGAGGTGCCACACCGCGCCGACCGAGACGACGTTCTTGGCCCACGCCTGCTGCGCTCCGGTCGTCCCGCCGCCGTTGCCCATCGACTGCAACGTGACGACGTCGTACTGCAGGATCACGTCGTCGAGCTCGAAGGCGAGGCTCGGATAGGACGGCCCGGACGGGCCCGTACCCCAGCTGTTGGACTGGAACACGGCGCGGTAGGGCGCGCCGAGCAGCTCGGACGTCGTCGTGTAGCGATCGGCGAGCAGGTTGCTGAAGGCCGTGAAGATCGGCTGTCCGTCCGGGAGGATCCCGCGCCCCGCGGGCTGGTTCGTGCCATCGCCGAAGGCGACGCCCATCACCTTCGTGCCGTGGCTCGGGTCGCCGTTGGCCGCGCCGTGGAAGAGGAGCGGGTTCGACTGGAAGCCGGGATGGCCGGCGAAGATGCCCTCGTCCGCGATCTCGCCGCGCACGCCCTGACCCGTGAAGCCCGTCGCCTGTTCGAGCAGGTTGGCGCCGCCCACGATGCGCGCCTTGTTCGTGAACGTCATGACGTCCGCCTCACGCTCGATCCAGAAGACCGCGTCGTGGCTCGCGATCGACTCGAGCTGCGCGCGCGTCAGCTCGGCGCGCAGAAGGAAACCCGTCGCGGTGAGCGCGTCGACGCGCCCGCCGCCCGATCGAATCGCATCGGCGACGGCACGCTTGTCCGCGAGTCCGCGGCGCATCACCTGGATCAGGTAGCGCGCGCTCCCTCGCAGCTCGTCGCGAACGTACGCGCGCAGCAGCCCGTCCTCGATGCGCTCGTCCGGGCGGTAGGCGCCGACCCAACGCACGAACGCGAGCGCGCGCACACTGGATTCGGCGTCGCTCGGAATCGTCGCGACGACCGTCGAGCGCGAAACGAAGCGGTGCACGTCGGCGCCGAGCGTCGCGAGCGCGTCGACGTACTCCTCGAGCGCCTGCGTCTCGAACTGGACGAGACGCGCCGAACCGCTGCCCGGAACGAGCGACGCGGGCCGCTCGTCGACGAGCGGATCGAACGCGCCGCGGCGCAACCGAATCGTCGGGTCGAGCACGCGCCGTCCGGACGTGCGGCCGTCGGCGGTTCGGATCGAGTAGCTCTGCGCGCCGGACCGCGCGTCGCCGAAGAGCTCGACCACGGTTCCGGTGGCGAGCGTCATGCGCTCGGACGGATCGCGCTCGGCGCGTTCGTTGTCGCCGCCGGCGACGAGGGATGCGGCGATCAGGGGGACGAGGGCCAGCCAGTTCGTGGGTTGCATTGGCGTGGGCATCGCGCGCTGGGGCGGAGGTCGGTGGTGGCGAACGAGTGGGGCAGCCCCAGGCGCATCCATCCCTACTGCGGGTGGGGGTCATGCGCGAGGCCGCGACGGAGCGCGGCTTCCGATCCTATCACCGGGCCGCGGACGTGCGCCGGTTCGGCGCGCCCGGCGCACGCCGAACCGGCGCTCCCAGCCCCTTCCGAGCCGATTTTGAGGGGTGCGCCCGCGCACGCCCGGACGCGCTCCGCGGACGCGCGCCGCGCCCCACGGACGTAGGATCGCGTTCACGCCGTCGCTAGGATGACGCACGCCTGCCCGAGCCGCCCCGTCGCGCGGCTCGCCCCCGCCGCCAGGAGAAGAGCCGTCCATGCTGACCCCGAACGTCGTTCCGGACTTCACGGCGCTGCGCGTCGCCGTCGTCGGCGATCTCATCGTCGATCACTACGTCTTCGCGCGGCCGACGCGCCTGTCGCGCGAGGCACCGGTCATCGTGATGCGTCACGCGGGTGAGGAGATCGGCGCGGGGGGAGCGGCGAACGTGGCGCGCAACCTGGCCACGCTCGGCGGCCAGACCATGTTGCTCGGCGCCATCGCGCGCGACGCGACCGGACGCGACCTGCTGCGACTGCTCGAGGACGAGCACATGGAAGTCGCGGGCGTGCAGACCGTCGTGGACTGGAGGACGCCGACGAAGACGCGCATTCTCGGCGCCGAGCCGGGCCGCGCGATGCATCACGTGTTGCGCGTCGATCGCGAACCGGACGGTCCCGTCCCGGCGGCGACGCGCGCGAAGGTCGCGGCGGACCTGCGCTCACTCGCGGGCCGCGTCGAGGCCGTGCTCGTGTCCGACTACGGCTACGGGCTCATCGACGACGACATCGCCGCGGCGGCGCGCGAGGTGCGCGACGCCGGCGCCGTGGTCGTGCTCGACCCGCGCCACAACTTCGATCGCTTGCGTGGCGCGACGGCGATCACGCCCAACCTCGCCGAGCTCGCGGCGGCGACCGGCCGTCCGTTCGAACGCATGCTCGAGTTCCCGGTGATCGTCGAGGCGGCGAACGAGCTGCTCGATCGGTGCGAACCGGAATGGCTGCTCGTGACGATGGGCAACCGCGGGATGGCGCTCTTCTCCACGGAACACCGGGGCGGCATCTCGATCCGCCCGTCGGGCTCGGAGTCGGTGATCGACGTCAGCGGCGCCGGCGACACCGCGGCGGCCGCGTTCACGCTCGCGCTCGCCGCGGGACTCGAGGCACCGCGCGCGATGCGCATCGCGAACACGGCCGCGGGCATCGTCGTGATGGAGCACGGCACCGCGGTGTGCCCGCTGTCGAAGCTGCGCTCCGCGCTGCCGCTCGCGCCGCAGCCGTCGAGCAGCAAAGCGGTCGCGGCCGAATGACCCCCGGCGTGCGAGGCGGACTGCTCGAGCGCGAAGAACTCGCGCGCCGGCTCGCGAGCGGTCGCGCGTCGGGCGAGTTCGAACGCGTGGTCCTCGCGAACGGTTGCTTCGACCTGCTGCACGTCGGACACGCGCGCTATCTCGCGGATGCGCGGTCGCGCGGCGACGTACTGGTCGTCGCGGTCAACACCGACGAGTCGGTGCGCAACCTCAAGGGGCCGGAGCGTCCGACGGTGCCGCTCGAAGAACGCGCCGAGCTGCTCTGCGCGTTCGCCGCCGTCGACTTCGTCGTCGCGTTCGACGAGCCCACGCTCGAAGCGACCCTGCGCGCGCTGCGACCGGATGTGCACGCGAAGGGCACCGACTACTCCGCGGACACGGTCCCCGAGCGCGACGTCGACGCCGAACTCGGCATCGAGATCGCGATCTGCGGCGATGCGAAGACGCGCTCGTCGACCGCGCTGCTCGAACGAACGCGACGGTGATGACGAAGGGCGAACGCGCGCCGCTCTGGTTGATCGCCATGGGCATCCCGATCGGCTTCGCGTCGAGCCTGTGCGGCATCGGCGGCGGCCTGTTCGCCGGCTCGCTGCTGCACTTTGCGCTCGGCCTCGACCTGAAGCGCTCGACGGCAACGGCGCTCGTGCTCGTTTTCGCGACGACGTGCGCGTCCACGGTGACCGAGGTCCTGCGCGCGGATTCGGCCCTCGACCCGACGCTCGTGACCGGCTTGCTCGTCGGCGTCCTGGTCGGCGCGCAGCTCGGCTTCGTGTTCTCCGAGCGCGTCCCCGAGCGCGCTCTACGACTGATCTTCGTCGTCGTGCTCTTCTACTCCGCCGCCCGCATCCTCTCGAGCGGCGGGGCAGGCGCGGGCGACGGCGCGGCATTCGGATCCGATACGTCGCGCGCCCTGTTCGCCGGCCTCGTCGGACTCGGCGGCGGCTTCGCGGCACCGGTCCTCGGCGTCGGCGGCGGCCTCGTCATGGTCCCCGGCCTGTTCCTCGGCCTAGGCGACGTGTCCTTCGACACCGCCCGCGCATGCAGCCTGGCCGCCGGCGCGCTCGCCTCGCTGCGCTCGCTCTACTTGAAGCACCGCGCCAGACGCGTGCAGTGGAACGCGGGCCTCCCGCTCGGCCTAGGCGCCCTCGTCGGCGCGGCCGTCGGCGTCGTTTCGCTCGGCCACTTCGACGGCCTGATCGAGATCGGCCGCACGCTGCTCGGGATCATCCTCGTCGTCGTCGGCGTGCGCTTCGCGCTCTCGCTAACGAAGCGTGCGCGAGGCTGACGCTACGGGATCCGGAGCCAGCGCAAGATCCGTCCGGTTCGCCCTCACCGACTCCGTACCGTCGGTGCGCAACTACGGATCTCGGGCAGCTTGGCGAGCGCGGTACTCGAGGAGCATGGCCCTCTCCATGAGGCGCCCATGCACGATCTTGGTGCGATTGAGCTCGGGATACTCGTCCGGTGGGTACAGGGCGAGGTCCACGACCTGTGGCTCGTCGGGCCCGGGTTGATCCGGTCGACCGGCTACCGAAATCGGGAACCCGTACTGCTCCTCGAGAGACGTTATCCCCTCGTCGGGTTGGACGACGACCGGGACGAGCCGTCCGGATTCCTCGAGTGCCGCGAACGCTTCCTTGCACAGGGCCGAGTGCCGGTCCCACGCGACGCGACTCTTGCTTCGCAGCTGTTCGGCGGAAAGCTCCTCCAACTCGCCCGAACTCTCGAGCGCGTCGAATTCGGCGAGGTACTCCCGCGCCGCGAGGATCGTCGCGGAGGCGGGCGCGGCCGAAGCCGGCTCTTCCGTGATCGCGGGGCTCTGATCGTCGGAGGATTCGGGCACGATCGGGGCTTGGACTCGCTCGGGTTGCGTGGCTTCCGCACGGAGGACGGGGGCTTTAGGCGAATCGTTGGGCGTGACGACAGGCCGTCCTGGGATCGACTCGGACTTGCGGTCCGACACGACGATCAGCGCGACAGCGAACCCGCCGATGGTCAGCGCCCCGAGCACGAGCACGGTCTTGGCGGTTCGGAACATCCAAGCTGGATGATCGCGCGTCCGGACGCGTCCAGCAAGGTCTGCCTTACGCGAGAGCCGTTCCTGATCACCGCGACGCTCGAGGCCGTCGTCGCGCAACGCCTCGTGCGGCGCGTCTGCGCCTCGTGGTAGGTACGGTGCCTACCGTTCTCGCGCGGGCGTGGCCGCCCGCGCGCTCGCTCCCATGTCGGCGTGCTCCCGCACCGCGCGCCAGGCTTCGCCTGAGCGCGCGCGCTCCCATACGAGCTGGTCGCTGGCGCAACGGCATGTGTGGGGCTCCGGCAGTTCCAGCGGGGACAACGTCCGGTTCGGGGACTCGCGTACGTCACCACCTTTATGACGCGCGGCGCTTCGCGCCGCTGCACGGCATACGCCGCTTCGCGGCGTGCCGTGCGGGCCGCGGCGCCCGTTTAACGCGCGGCGCGAAGCGCGCCGCTGCAGCACAGGCTCGCTTCGCTCGCGTGCTGCGGGGGTACGGACCAAGGGACGACTCTGCAGCCCCTACGGCTCCCGGAACTGCAGATGAGTGGCACGGGGACTTGTCAAAGCGCGCTCGGGGCATGCCCAAGCCGCGCCGCGTGCGGGGCGCGGGGCGTGCAAGCGGCGAGCACGCTGTGACAAGTCCCCGAACGGCTCATTGGCCGTTCCGGGAAGCCGCAACGGCTGCCGTGTAAACCCCTGTTCCGTTGCGTAACGCAGCACGCGAGCGAAGCGAGCCTGTGCTGCAGCAGCGCGAAGCGCTGCGCGTGAATCGATAGAGAACGACAGCAAGTCCCCGCGACGTTGTTTGCGCCTCAACGAGCAATGCGAGCGCAGCGAGCAAGCGAGGCGAATTCGAAGACCTCAACGACTCCCCGCCCCGCACACTCCCCCTACGCGTAGATCCCGCGCAGCTGATCCGCCTTGGCCACGCGATCAACCGCCAGCATGTTCGCGGC
Organism: Planctomycetota bacterium; assembly: GCA_029259605.1. GTDB lineage: Bacteria > Planctomycetota > UBA1135 > UBA1135 > OFTM281. Next base: position 41,948 of record JAJDEV010000107.1, read on the forward strand.
CATCCTCATCCTCACCCCGTACCGCATCTGCACCTCCGACACCGAGTGCCACGCTTCGGTCATGAAGCGCGAGAGGCGCTTCTGGATGACCGGCTCGATCCACGCCAGGCCTTGACGGTTTTGGACCCACTCGAAGTAGTCGGAGAGGACGCCGCCGGCGTTGGCGAGGATGTCGGGGATGACCGGGATGCCGCGTTCGTGGAGGATGCGGTCGGCGCGGGCGGAGACCGGGCCGTGGGCGCCCTCGAGGATGAGCTTGGCCTGGATGCTGTCGGCGTTGCTGAAGCGGATCGCGTTCGGGACGGCGCAGGGGATGAGGATGTCGCAGCGGCGGGAGAGCATCTCGGCGTTCGAGATCCACTCGTGCGAGCCCGGCGCGCCGGACAGGCTGCCGTGCTCGTCGAGCCACGCGAGCAGCTTCGGGATGTCGAGGCCGGCTTCGTTGTAGACGGCGCCGCCGATTTCGGAGAGCGCGCAGATCTTGTGCCCGTCGGCGTGCAGCAGGCGCGAGAGCGTGCTGCCGACCTGGCCCGCGCCCTGGATGTGGATGTGGAGGCCGCGTTCCTCGAGGCGATAGGCCTCGATGGCGAGGCGCAGCACGACGCGCAGACCGAGCGCGGGCGCCTGGTCGTTGAGCTTCGTGCCGCCGAGCTCGATCGGCTTGCCGGTGACCACGCCGGACACGGTGTAGCGCTCGTGGGTCGAGACCGTGTCCATGACCCAGGCCATCATCGTCGCGTCTGTGCCGACGTCTGGTGTGAGGATGTCGCGGTCGGGTCCGATCACGTCGAGCATGCCCGCCGCGTAGCGGCGCACGGCGCGTTCGATCTCGCCGCGGCTGCGCTTGCGCGGGTTGAGACGAATCCCTCCGGCGGCGCCGCCGAGCGGAATGTCGAGCAGCGCGCACTTCCACGTCATCCAAGCCGCGAGCGCGCGCAGCTCGTCGATCTTCAGATCGCCGGTGAGGCGCATCGGACCGATGAACGGACCGAGTCCCTGGTTGTGTTGGATGCGGTAGCCGTCGAACACCGTCCACGTTCCGTCGTCGAGCTCGACGGGGATCGCGACGGCCGTCTCGCGATCCGGCTTGCGCAGGATCGCGTAGTTCGACGGATCGACTCCGAGCATCGCCGCGGCCTCGTCATAGAGGCTCATCATCGTGGCGAACGGGGACTCGTCGTCGAGCGCCGGTGTGCTCGGCAGTTCCGTGTCCGCGTCGTCGATTGCGTTGACTTCGTGCATGACCGTGCTCCGCCCTACGCGAAGATCCCGCGCAGGCGATAGACGCTCACAACGCGATCGATCGACAGGATGTAAGCTGCCGTCCGCATCGACACGTTGTGCTCCTTCGACTTGGCGTATACCTCGTCGAAGGCGTTGACCATCGTCTGCTCGAGGCGCGAGTTCACGATTTCCTCGGTCCAGAAGTAGCCCATGCGGTCCTGCACCCACTCGAAGTAGGAGACCGTCACGCCGCCCGCGTTCGCGAGGATGTCGGGGATGACCATGACGCCACGCTTTTCGAGTTCGCGGTCGGCGATGGCCGTTGTCGGGCCGTTGGCGCCTTCGACGATGAGCCGCGCCTTGATGTCCGCGACGTTCTGCGAGGTGATCTGATTCTCGGTCGCGGCCGGGATCAGCACGTCGCAGTCGAGCAGGAGCTGCTCGTTGTTCGGCACCGCCGTCGCTCCGGGGAAGCCCTCGAGGCGACGCTTCTCCTGCAACCAGCTCATCACCGCGGGAACGTCGAGTCCGTCCTCGTTGTAGATCGCGCCGAACATGTCGGAGAGCGACAGGATCTTGTAGCCCTCGCGGTGCAACAGGAGCGCGCCGATGCCGCCGACGTTGCCCGAGCCCTGCACGACGACGCGCGTTTCCTCGGGACGCATCCCGAGCACCTTCATCGCCTCGCGACAGGAGATCATCACGCCGCGACCCGTCGCCTCTTTGCGTCCGCGGCTGCCGCCGAGGTTCAGCGGCTTGCCGGTCACGACCGCCGTCGACGTACGGCGCTGGTGCATGGAGTAGGTGTCCATGATCCACGCCATCGTCTGCTCGTTCGTGTTCATGTCCGGAGCGGGCACGTCACGGTCGGGGCCGAGGATGTCGAGGATGCTGGTCGTGTAGCGGCGCGTGATGCTCTCGAGCTCGCGCGGCGAGAGCTCCTGCGGGTTGCAGAACACGCCGCCCTTGCCGCCGCCGAACGGGATGTTGACGACCGAGCACTTCCACGTCATCCACGCGGCGAGCGCGCGCACCTCGTCGAGGTGCACGTCGGGCGCGAAGCGGATGCCCCCCTTGCACGGTCCGCGCAGGAAGTTGTGTTGGACGCGATAACCCTTGAAGACACGGATCGAACCGTCGTCCATGAGGACCGGGATCGCGACGGTGAGCTCGCGATCGGGCGTGCGCAAGACCTCGCGCACGCCGGGGTCCAGACCGAGGTGGTCCGAGGCGGTCTCGAACCGCTCGGCCATTGCCAGGAACGGGTTGAACTCGTCCATTTGCGCGCTTGCCGCAGATGCGGCGGTTGCGTTGGACATGGTGTTGCGCGAGGCCGCGGCCCCGTCGTACGCGGGTGGGGGAGGGGAGGGCGCCGTCGCTCGACGCGGGCGCGCTTCGCGGGAGCGACGTCGGCGTTCGGACTCCCGCGAGGAGCCCGTCCGACGATCCGTGTGGAAGCGCGAATGGGTGGAAGGCCTTATTCGATCCCGGCGGACGCTCCGGGGGAACCCCGAGCCTCCTCTTTTCGTCTGCCGACGTTGACCGGCGTCCCGGCTCGGGGGTCGAATCAGTGGTGATGGCCACTGGGGAGACGCAACCGATCGACGATGGAGCAGGTCCGTTTCGTCGTGTGAGCGGATCGGGGGCGACCTCGTGGTCGGGGCTGAAGCTCGGCGAGCCGGCTGACTTGCTCGAGCGCGTGTTCGCGCTCGAGCCCGACGCGTTCCTGCGGCGGATGCCCGGGCGGGAGACGTTTCGGTGGCCCGGCGAGGCGCGCGTCGTGAAGCGCATGACCGGCGATCCGTCGCGCGACGACTGGTTCGACCGGCTCCGCGGCCGCGTCCCGTCCCCGGGCCGGCGCGAAGCGGACGCGCTCGCCGGCTTGCGCGACGACGGGCTTCCGGTGCCGGAGGTCCTCGGTTGGGCGGAGGAATCGACGCCGGGGAGCGCGCGGCGGAGCGTCGTGGTGATGGAGCGCGTCCCGTTCTCCGAGACCCTGCGCCAGCGCCTGGCGCGTACGTCGGGCGACGAGGTCCGCCCCTGGACCGACGCGCTGCTCGAGCTGGTCGTGCGCCTCCACGAACGCGGCTGGATTCACCGCGACCTCTACCTCCAGCACATCGTGGTGCGGAGCGCTCCGTCGGACGGCGGCGCCGGTCCCGAGCTCGTGCTGCTCGACGTCGGACGCGCGCGTCGCCTCACGCTCGCCGGGCCGGACGACGGACAACACCGACGCCGCTGGTACGTGAAGGACCTCGCCGCGCTCTTCGCGTCGACGCCCGACAACGTGCCGCCGCGCGAATGCATGCGCTTCCTAGCCAAGTGGTTGAGCGCGCGCGGGATCCACTCGGCGCGCGCACGGCGAAGGTGGGCGAAGCGCGTCGAGCGCCGCGCGCATCGCATGCGCATGCACACGCCGCGGCACCTCGATCCCTCGGACCCCGTCGACGCCGAGTTCCTCGAGCGCGAAGAAGGACAGCGCCCGTGAGCGTCGCGCAGCACGATGCTTCGGTCGGGCACCTGCTGATCCGTGCGCCGAACTGGGTCGGCGACCTGGTGATGGCGACGCCTGTGCTCGAGGCTGCGCTCGTCGATCCGCGCTTCGGGTGCGTTTCGATCGCGGTGCGCGCGCACCTCGCCGACGTGCTGCGCGGCGGTCCGTGCGAGGAGCGTGTCGTCCCGATTCCCGACCGGCGCAGCGAGGCCGACGTGTTGCGCGCGGCGAACGCCGATGCCGCGCTCTTGCTCTCGAGCTCGATGGGCGCGGCCTGGCGCAGTTTGCGCGCGGGGATTCCCATGCGCGCCGGCGTCGACCTCGGCGGGCGTCGTTGGCTCTTGACCCATCGCGTCGTACCGCCGACCTGCGACGGCCGGCGCGTGCCGATCCCGACCGCGCATCTGTTGCGCGACGTCGCCGGGCTGTTCGGCATCCAGGTGCCGAGCCTGCACCCGCGCCTGTACGTGCCCGATGGCGAGCGCGTCGCCGCGCGCGAGATGCTCGCGCGCCTCGGTCACGACGGTGCGGGTTACGCGCTCTGCGCCCCCGGCGCCGCGTTCGGCGCCGCGAAGCTGTGGCCGCCGGCGTCGCACGCGGCCGTGCTCGATGCGCTCTTCGAGCGCCATGGCTTGCGCGCCGTCGTGACCGGCGGACCTGGCGAAGAGGACGGGATGCGCGCCGTGGTCGCCGCGTGCAAGCACGACGCGATCGACCTCTCGACCGAGACGCGCAACCTCGCGCAGCTCGGCGCGCTCGTCGAGGCCGCGGCGCTGCTGCTCGTCGGCGACTCGGGACCGCGCTGGTACGCGGCGGCGTTCGACGTGCCGTGCGTCACGATCATGGGGCCGAACTTCCCCGAGCTGACGGCGACGTCGCTCGAGTTGTGCGAGGTCGTGCGCATGGAGGGGCTCGAGTGCGCGCCGTGCCTGCGGCGCGTCTGTCCGCTCGAGCATCACCGCTGCATGGTCGACCTCGAGCCGGCGCGCGCGATCGAGGCCGCCGAGCGCGTCCTCGCGCTGGCCGTCGGGACGCAGGAAGCCTGATGCGTCGCCCGCTCGGAAGGAACGACCGCGTCCTCGTGCGCGTGCCGTCGTGGCTGGGCGATGCGGTGCAGAGCGAGCCGGCGTTGCGTGCGCTCGTCGCGCACGTGGGCGAGGCGAACCTGACGCTGGCCGCGACCGCGAACGTGCAGCGCCTGTTCGAGGGCGCGTTCCCGGAGGCGCGGCGCGTCGCCTCCGCCGACGTGGCCGCCTGGCGCGGGCACGACGTCGCGCTCCTTTTAACAGGCTCGTTCCGCAGCGCTTGGACGGCGTTCGCCGCTGGGATTCCGCGCCGGGTCGGCTGGGCGCGCGACGCGCGCGGGTTCCTGCTCACCGACTGCGCGACGCCGTCCCGCGAGCGCGGCGCCGCACCGCTGGGCATCGGAACCGTGGGGCGCGGACGGCGCTACCTCCCGCGCCCGTTCGGCGCGAGCTGCAGCGAACTGCTCGGGCTCGTCGGCGTCGGCGTGTCCGATCCGATGCCGCGGCTCACGCTGCCGAGCGAGGTTCACTCGCGCGTCAACGCGCGTCTGCGCCAGGTGGGCATCGAGTTGGATCGGCGCTTCGCGCTGGCGAGCGTCGGCGGTCGCGTGGGATCGGCCAAGGCGTTCCCGGTCGAGTCGTGGAGCCGCGCGCTGGCCGCCTTCGCGGCGCGCGCGAGCACGCCCGTCGTGCTGTGCTGCGGCCCGGGCGAGGAGACGCGCGTCGCCGCGATCGTCGAGGCGGCGGCGACGACGCGCCTCTATCCGCTCGGTCCGGTCGGGTTGCGCGAGCTCGGCGCGCTCGCGCAGCAGGCGTCCGTCGTGCTCGTCGCGGACAGCGGCCCGCGCCACATCGCGATCGCGGCGGGCGCGCGCATCGCCACGGTCGCCGGCCCGACGGATCCGCGCCACACCGCGGACCAGCTCGCGCGGCAGTCCGTCCTGCGCGTCGAAGTCCCATGCGGTCCGTGCCACGCGGAGACCTGTCGCGTGCGCGGCGAGGGCGAGCTCGCGTGCATGCGCCGCATCGATCCCGAAGAGTTCGCGCGTCGAGCGCTCGCGCTCGCCGAGTAGGATGACGGCGTCCCCTCGCCTCCCGACGCAAGCCCCCGAACACACGGACCGATGACCGGAGTAGCCGCAGACTTTCCCGCCGACGTTCCCGTCCAACCCGAGCTCGTCACGCTCGAGCGCGAGGGCGACCTCGTGTGGCTGACGATCGATCGGCCGGACGTCATGAACTGCCTCTCGTTCCCGACGTTGCGCCGCTTCCGGACGCTGCTCGAGGAGCTGCGTGAAGACCTCAGCATCCGTTGCATCCTGATCCGCGGCGCGGGGACGCGCGCGTTCTGCGCCGGCGCGGACTTGAAGGAGCGCAAGACCATGCCCGACGCGCGCGTGCCGCACTTCGTGCGCAACATCCGCGCCCTGATGGACGACGTCGAGGCGATGCCGCAACCGACCGTCGCGGTCATCGGCGGCTTCGCGTTCGGCGGCGGAACCGAGCTCGCGCTCGCCTGCGACCTGCGCGTGGCGTCCGAGCAAGCGACGCTCGGGCTGACCGAGGTCTCGCTCGCGATCATCCCGGGGGCCGGTGGTACGCAGCGCCTGCCGCGCTTGATCGGCAAGTCGCGCGCCAAGGACCTGGTCCTCACCGGTCGCCGCATCGACGCGAACGAGGCCGAGCGCATCGGGCTCGTGAACCGTGTGGCGAGCGCCGACGCGCTCGAGGCGGCGGCGCGCGAGCTCGCGGGCGCGATCGCGGCGAACGGCCCGATCGCGGTGCGCGCGGCAAAGGACGCGATCGATCGTGGGGCCGAGCTGGCGATGCAGGACGGCCTCGCGCACGAGGCGCGTTGCTACGAGCGCGTGCTCGGCACGAGCGACCGCTTGGAAGCGCTCGCCGCCTTCGCGGAGAAGCGCAAGCCCGTGTTCAAGGGCGAGTAGGGCGGCCTACTCGAGCTCGACGCCGAGCCCGTCGACGATGCGGTTCGCGTACGCGTAGTACGCCGTCGCCTCGACGATGCCGAGGATGTCCGCATCTTCGAAGCCGACGGCGCGCAGGCGGTCGACGTCGCCGCGCTCCATCGCCGACGGCGTGCGCGTCAGCTTGTCCGCGTAGCGGCACAGCTCGAGGCGGCGCGCATCGAGGCCCGCTGACTCGTAGTCGAGGGCGATGCGTTCGGCGGTCCCGTCGTCCTTCAGCAGTCGGCGCAGACCGCGCCGATGGTGGGTGATTCAGTAGTGGCAACCGTTCCGCACGCTCACCACGACCGCGATCATCTCGCGCTCGACCTTGCGCAGTCCCTTCGTTCCGCGCATCGCGGCGCGGTACACCGCCCAGTGCGCCGCCAACCCGTCGGGGTGCAGCGAGTGGACCTTGAGGACGTTGTCGACCCGTCCGGAAACCGGATCGAGCATCTCGGCGTAGAGCGCCGCCAAGCGACCGTCGTGCTCGGCCTCGTCTTCGCCGATCGTCTCGATCCAGGACACGCTCAGTCGAGCACGGCCAGGATCTCGATGTCGTAGACGACGGTCGCGTTCGGCGGGATCGACGTGCCGAAGCCCTTGTCGCCGAAGGCGAGGTCCGGCGGGATGATCAGCTTGCGCTTGCCACCCTTGCGCGCGCCGGGGAGTCCTTCCATGAGCCCCTTCAGCGGCGCCTCGGACACCTTGAAGGTCTGCGTCTCGTGGTCCTGGTAGGTGCTGAAGACCAGCGTCCCGTCGAGGGTCGTGGTGAGGAAGTGGACGCGCACGGTCGAGTCCGGGGTCACCCACTTGCCGTCGCCCTCGCGGACGTCGTGCACCTGGAGGCCGGAAGGACGGACGTCTTGGACTTCGCCGACGACGGGCGTGCCCGGGAACCGCTCGAGCTTGACCCACGTCTTGACGCGCTTGAGCACGACGCCGACCTGCACTTCCCAGCGCCGGTAGATGTCCTCGTTCTTCTTCTCGTTGAAGTGGTGGGTGAGGAGCTCGATCCGATAGAACGGCTTCTGGCTCAGGCGCAGCTCCGCGGAGAGCGTGCGCACCTCGAGGAAGTCGTACTTCTCGTCGGCGTAGGCGTAGGCGATGTCGATCGCCTCCTGCATCGGGAGCGCGATCCCGTTGGTGCGCTCCCAGTACTGCTTGCCCGACGGCAACGTGGTGACCCAATCGTCGCAGTCCGTGCGGAAGTTCGGCGAGTCGAGGCCGAAGACCGGACCGTCGTCCTGAACGTGGGTGTTTCCAGCGAGGAAGCAGGTCGCGACGACGGCGGTCAGATTCAGGATGCGCATGGCAGGGTTCGGGAGGAGCGGGGTCGGACGACGGTGGCGGCGGAGAGTATCGAAAGGTACCCCTGATCGCGAAAGCGTGACCGAGGGGGCGCGGGCGGTCGTGGGGCTCGATAGCGAGGCGGAAACGAGTTCCCGTGCGCGGTGCCTCGGGATACGGAGTCGGAGCGCCTGCGTTGGGGCCCGGGTGGGATCGGATTCGTCGGCGGCCAGGGCGGACCGGCGCGCGAGCCGCGAAGCGCCGCGCCAAGGCCCGTTCCCCGGGGTTTCGCGGTCAAGCGTTCGCCGTCCGGCGGTCGACGAGTGAGGGGGCTTCTATCGCCGCGCGTTCGAAGCCGTATCCTTCCGGCCCCTTCATGAGCGGATTCCCCACAGTCAACTTCAGCGAGACGGACGAGGGTCTGTTCACGCCGACGGAGATCCGTCACCTGATGCGCGTCGAGTACGACCGCGCGCGCCGCTACGGCTATCCGGCGGCGCTCGTGATGATCGCGGTCGATCGGCTCGAGTACCTCCACGACCTGTACGGATGGGAATCGAAGGAGGAGATCCTCCAGGGCGTGATCAAGGCGCTGCGCGCCACGACGCGCGACAGCGACTTCCTCGGCTGCATGCAGGACGACCACATCATGGCCGTCTTTCCGCACTCGTCCGAGGAGACGATCACGTCGATCGCGACGCGGCTCCTGCGTGTCTGCCGCGACATCGACTTCCGCAGCGATGGTCGTTCGTTGCGCGCCACGGTCTCGATCGGGATCTCGACGCTCAAGCAGGGTGGCAAGGAGGACTTCGCCGCCTTCCTCTCGACGGCCGAAGAGGCGCTCGAGTTCGCGAGTCGGTCCGGCGGCGATCGCTACGTTCGGCGCGAGTCCGCGACGGACGTGATCGAGGAGCTGCGCCAGGACATCGCGGAAGAGGCGCAGCGCCTGGTCGAGGAGCAGACCGCGTCCGAGCCGGCGGTGGCCGTCGACTTCGGCGACATGCCGGAGACCGAGCTCGGGCGGAGCTTGCGCGAGCTCTTCAACGAGCACGCGCACACGCACGGAACGCCCGGCATCCTCGGGCTCGAAGAGGACGTCGTGCGGGTCGCCGAACACGCGCTCTTCGTCGCGCGCGAGGAGGCGGTGCAAGCCGCGTCGACCGAGCGCAAGGAGCAGGTCGACCAACTCGAACGCCGCGTCGCGAAGCTGAAGGAGCTGCTCGACACGACCGAAACCGAGCTCCTCGAAGTGGCGCGCATGAAAGGCATCGAGAGCGGCGTCGCGTCGATCTATCGCACGGTGCAAGGACTGCGGGACGACGAGGCGGCGTTCGGGCAGAAGAAGGAGATGCTCAGTCTGATCTTCGAAGCCAACCTCAAGCTCCAGAAGAGGCGCGACGCTTGACAGATTCCGAGGCCGCCCGAAGGATTGCGCGGCCTCATTCCCCGGAGAGACAGGTTTCATGACGGAAGAGAACAAAGACCACGGCGTCCTCTACATGGGGATCGACCTCGGCACCTCGCGCACCTCGGTGTCCGCGAGCAACGGCATTCGAGAGACGGTCGCGTCCTACGTCGGCTATCCGAAGGACGTCGTCAGTCAGAAGCTCCTCAAGAAGGATGTCCTCTTCGGCGCCGAGGCCGTCAAGCACCGCCTCTCGCTGCGCTTCTACCGACCGCTCGAGCACGGCGTGCTCAAGTCGAGCGAGAAGGGCAAGAGCGGCGACTACGAGGAGAACGTGCGCGCCGCGCAGGACCTCATCGCCGAGGCCATTCGGCTCGCGAAGCCGCGCAAGGACGAACTCGTCTACGCCGTGATCGGCGCGCCGGCGCAGGCGCAGATCCATAACAAGGAAGCGATCATCGACGCCGCGCGCGCGACGGTCGACTCGGTGATGCTGTGCTCCGAGCCGTTCGCCGTCGCCTACGGCCTCGACTGGCTCGACGACGTGCTCGTGATCGACATCGGCGCGGGTACGGTCGACCTGTGCCGGATGCACGGCACGATGCCGGAGGACACCGACCAGATCACGCTCAACACCGCGGGCGACTTCGTCGACCAGCAGTTCTCCGAGCTCATCGCCGAGAAGCACCCCGAGGCGCAGTTCACGATCCAGATGGTGCGCGGGATCAAGGAGCGCTTCGCGTCGGTCGCCGCGGAGATGGAGAAATGCGTCGTGGACCTGCCGGTCAAGGGCAAGCCGACGTCGTTCGACCTGACCGATCCGCTGCGCGAGGCGTGCCGACGCATGGTCCCGCCGATCGTCGAAGGACTGGGCCAGCTCGTCGCGACGTTCGACCCCGAGTTCCAGGGGCGGCTCAAGAACCGCGTCCTGCTCGCGGGCGGCGGTAGCATGATCAAGGGCCTCGACTCGGCCATCCAGGAGGAGATGCACGCGCGCCTCGGCGAGGGCACGGTCGTGCGCATCGAGGAGCCGATCTACGGCGGCGCGAACGGCGCGCTCAAGATCGCGCACGACATGCCCACGGACTTCTGGGAGCAGTTGAAGTAGACATCGGATCGAGAGAGCGACGCTGGACTCGCCCGCTGCTCGGGTGGGTCGCCGTCCTGTTCCTCGTCCTCGTCGGTGCGCGCGCGCGCCCCAACGCCGCGCTCGACCATCCCGCGTTCGAAACGCGCGATGCGGTCGGGCTCGTTCGTTCCGATCCCGCGCTGCTGCTGTACGCGACCGAGCGGATCGTCGCGAACGGTGGCCGTCCGCCCGCGGACTTCCGCGCGGATCCGCGCATCCAGTTCCCGGATCGGACCGACGTCCCGGCGGAGTTCACGGTGGGGCAGGAGTTCGTCGTGGCGTGGAGCTACTTGGCGTTCGGCGCGACCGAGTCGTTGCACGTTTTCGCGGTGCGGGTCATGGCGCTCGTTGCGGCGCTCGCGGTGCTCGGCGTCTTCGGCGTCGTCCTCGCGCGCACGCGGAGTTACGCGTGGGCGCTCGTGGCGAGCGTGATCTTCTCGTCGCTCGCGGCGAACTACCGCACGATCGGCTTCGTCCTCGTGCGCGAGGATCTGTCGCTCCCGCTCTTCGCGATCCACCTCGCGCTGCTCGCGCGCGCCGTGTCGCGCCCCGGCCCGCGCGCGTTCCTGCTCGCGGGACTCGCCGCCGCCGCCGCCGCCGCGACGTGGCACGCGATGGGGTTCTTCCTGAGCGTCGAGCTGCTGGCGCTGCACCTGTGGTTCGTCCGCGGCGGTCCGAGTCCGTTCGAGCTGCGCGGCGCGTGGGCCGTGCTCGTCGCGCCGATCGTCGCCGCGGTACTCGTGCCGGCGCTCGCCGTGAGCGGGTTCCTGCTCTCCGCGCCGATGCAGCTCGCGCTCGCGCTGCTCTTCGTCGCCGTCGCGCGTCGCCGCGCCGCGTCACCCGGGCCGCGGGCCTTCGCGTGGGTCGCCGCGCCGGCGCTCGCGGGGACGTTCGCGCTCGGCCGCTTGCTGGGCCCGGCGCGTTCGTCGTACGCGCACGTGTTCGAACTCCTCCTGGCGAAGCTCTCGCATCTCGGCGTGCGGCCGGTCGATCCCGGTGAGATCTCGTTCGACGCGCGGCTCCTCTGGCAGGGCCCGTTCGAGACGCTCCCGTTCGGCGAGCTGTTCGCGTGGATCGGTGCGATCGGCGCCCTGCTCGGCGGTGCATCGGTCGCGCTCGCGTGCGTCCATCGCCGCCGCATGGCCGGTTTCGAGGCGTTCGTCGTCGCGCTCGCGCTCGTTGCCATTCCGGTCGCGTGGGGGATCGGGCGCACGGTGATCCTGCTCGGGTTGTGCGTTCCGCTGCTCCTGATCGTCGTGCATCGCGCGCTCGACGAGCGGCGCCGAGCGACGGCGCTCGCCTGCATCGCCGTGCTCGCCCTCGTGCAGGCCGCGTCGTTCGCGCGCGATCTCGCGCAATGGGAGCTCGACTGGTACATGCCCGTCTGGCGTCAGGACGAGCTCGCGGAAACGGTGCATTGGATCGCCGCGAACGTCGCGCCGGGCGAGGCGGTCGCGGCCGACTTCGTGAACTCGCCCGCGATCCTCGCCGGCAGCGGAGCGTCGATCGTGCTGCAGCCGAAGTACGAGACGGACGCGAGCCGGCGCAAGGCCGAGCTGTTCCTCACGTCGTTCTACACCCAACCGCCCGCCGAGTTCGCGCGCGTGCTGCGCGAGCGCTTCGGGGCGCGCTACCTCGTCGTCGACACGTTCCTGCTCGGCGAGCCGATGCGTTGGACGGCCGGGCTCACGGATGCGCCGGCCGCGGGCAGCGCGGCGCGGGCGTTGCTTGGCGACGAGCGCGTACCAGGCTTTGAGGAGGTCTTTCGGACGGGCACCTCCGAGCTGCCGTCGCGCCGCGCCGGGACGCGCGGCGGCGAACGCCGGATCTACCGCGTCGGCGAGCGCTGAGGGCTACTCGTCCTCGTCGTACCAGGCCTCGGTCTCGGCGGCGATGCGTTCGACCTCGGCGGCCGGCGTCAAGGGGCCCTTGCCGATGCCGGGACAGCACGCCTTGACCGGCCCCTCCCAGGTCTCGCGCGCGAGGTTTTCCTCCCAGAACGGCCACGTGGCGCACTGCTTGGGCCGCACGGGGTAGATCGCGCAGCGGTTGTCCGCCTCGAGGAAGCGACAGGCCGGCTCGTCCATCCGCAGCGTGACGTAGCCGTCGACGATCTTGCAATAGTCGGCGACGAAGGCCTGCGGGGTGAGCTTCAGGTGGTCGGCGATCGCCACCACGTCGTGGGGGGCGAGGTAGACGAAGGTGTAGTCCCCGTGGTTGCGACAGCAGTTTCCGCACTGCGTGCACTCGAAGCGCAAGCCGTTGGCATACCAGGGTTTAGAGGACATCGGCGGGGGCTCGTCTGGGGTGCTGGGAGGGGTGTGCGGTTACCGAACAGGGGTCCGTGATAGAAGAGTGGGCGTGTGCGATTTCACTCAATCGCGCCCGTTGGCCGGCCCCGGACCCACCCCGCGGTCGGCGCTTTCGGCGCCACGCGCGAGCCGGCCCGCACCGCCGCCCCGCGACCGCGATTCTCTCACCCTGCGCCCGTTCGGACCAAATGAAACTCATCGTCGTCGAGGAGGGCACTCGCGCCACCCTCGAGTTCTCGCAGGCGGTCATCCGCATCGGGCGGGCGATCGACAACGACATCCGGCTCTCGGGTCCGCTGTCGTCGCGCCACCACTGCCGGATCGAAGTGCGCGGACGCGCGGCCTTCGTCATCGACCTCGGCTCCGCGAACGGCACCGAGCTGAACGCCCAGCGCGTCGCGCGTGAGCGCCTCAGCGAGGGCGACATCGTCGGCGTCGGCGGCGCGCGCATCCACGTCGAGGAGGTCTCGAAGCGTCCGACCGGCGGCGGTGAGACGCAGCGCATCGACGCCGTGCCCGACGCGAGCGCCGACGGGCTCGAAACCATGGCGGGTGGGGCGCGGCGTGAGTCGCGCGGCCTGCGCGTCTTCGCGCGCATCACGCGCGCGTTGCTCGAGGAGACCGAGCTCTCCGCGCTCCTGCGCCAGATCGTCGACGCCGCCGTGCAGCTCGTCGGCGGCGAGCGCGGCTTCCTGCTCCTGAACGATCAGGCTGGCGCGAAGCCACCGCGCGAGTGGAAGGTGCGCGTCGCGCGCGCCTTCGACCAGTCCGACATTCCGATCCCGTCCTCGCGCCTCTCGATGGGCATCGCCGAGCGCGTCGTCGAGAGCAAGCGCCCGCTCTTGTCCGTCGACGCCGGACGCGACGATCGCTTCCACGGCATGGCGAGCGTCGAGGACCTGAAGCTGCGCTCGGTCATGTGCCTGCCGATCGGTGGGGACGGCGAGGTCGACGGGTTGCTCTACGTCGACAACCGGCTGCAGAAGGGTGCGTTCACGGAGGACGACCTCGACCTCGCCGAGCTGATCGCCGACCAGGCCGCCATGGCGATCAAGAACGCGCGCCTCGTATCCGAGCTGCGCGAGCGCAACGAGCGTTTGACGCAGTCGTCGGGCCAGATCCGCAGCCTGAACGACCAGCTCGGCCGCAAGATCCAGGATCGCGACAACGAGCTCTCGGTCGTCTTGCGCGAGCTCGAACGCGAACGCGGCCGCTACGACTACAGTGCGATCGTCGGCGCGTCGGACGAAATGAAGCGCGTCTTCGGCGAGGTCGATCGCATCATCGAGACCGAGCTCTCCGTTCTGATCCACGGCGAGAGCGGCACGGGCAAGGAGCTGATCGCGCGCGCGATCCACTTCAACGGGAGCCGCAAGGAGCGCCCGTTCGTCGCCGAGAACTGCGCCGCGCTGCCGGACACGCTGCTCGAGTCCGAGCTCTTCGGCCACACGCGCGGTGCGTTCACCGGCGCCGACCGCGCGAAGAAGGGCCTGTTCGAACAGGCCAACAACGGCACGCTCTTCCTCGACGAGATCGGCGACATGAGCGTCGAGATGCAGAAGAAGCTCCTGCGCGTCCTGCAGGAGGGCGAGGTGCGCCCGGTCGGTTCCGGCACGACCGTCAAGGTGGACGTGCGTCTGCTCGCGGCGAGCCACCAGGACCTCGAGCTGCTCGTCAAGGAGGGGCGCTTCCGCGAGGACCTCTTCTATCGCATCGCCGTGCTGACGCTGCGCCTTCCGCCGCTCCGCGATCGGCGCGACGACATTCCGCTGCTCGCCGAAGCGCTCGTCGGTCGCGCGGCGCGCGAGGCGGGCCGCGCGATCCCGCACCTACCGCACGAAGTGCTCGCCGAGCTCGCCGCCTACGACTGGCCCGGCAACGTGCGCGAGCTCGAGAACGAGATGCGCCGCGTGCTCCTGCTCTCCGACGACGAAGTGCGGCTCGAGCACCTCTCCCCGACGATTCGCGAGCGCGCCGACTCGCCGTCGGGCGGCTCGCCGACGCCGGTCATCGTGGGCGATCTGCGCGCGGCCGTCGTGCGCTTCGAGCGCCACGCGATCCAGGCCGCGCTCGATCGCAACCATTCGAACAAGAGCCGCGCGGCGAAGGAACTCGGGATCAGCCGCTTCGCGCTGCAGCGCAAGCTCGAGAAGTACGGCCTTCTGAACGGCAAGGACGACGGGGACGACGACGATTCCGACGGTACGGACGACCCCTCGGGCAAGCCCTCGCGCGCCGAGACGAGCTGACGCACGGGCCGCGGCTCGAAACGACGGGCGCACCGCGGGGTAGAATGGGGGAGCGCGTTCCGCCTCCCGCATGACCCCCGAACCCACGCCGATCGAACCCACGGGCGATGCTTCCGCGCCGCGGCAGGCGTCGAGGCGCACGCGCCGCTCGTCCCTGAGCGCCGCCGAGCCGCCGGTCGTTCGCGGCTACGAGGTGGGGGAGGTGATCGGGCGCGGTGCGATGGGCATCGTTTATCGCGCGCGCCAGATGATCGTCGACCGCGAAGTCGCGCTGAAGGTGCTGCACCCCGAGCACTCGAGCCAAGAGCGGCTCATCCTGCGCCTCAAGCGCGAGGCGCGCATGACCGCGCGGCTGGCGCACCCGCACGTCGTGTCGGCGATCGACATGGGCGAGACCGCGACCGGGTCGTGGTGGTACGCGATGGAGTTCGTCGACGGGCCTTCGCTCGCGCTGCGCCTGCGCCAGGAGGGGCGACTCAAGGAGCGCGAGGCGCTGCGGCTGTTCATCCCGCTCGTCGAGGCGCTCGAGCATCTCTACGAGCACGGCGTCGTGCACCGCGACGTCAAGCCGGGCAACATCCTCATCGATCGCGCTGGCGGCGCGCGCCTCGCCGACCTAGGCCTCGCGTTCTCCGACGACGATCCCAAGGTGTCCGGCAGCGGCGGCACGCTCGGAACGCCGCACTACATCAGCCCCGAGCAAGCCGTCGACTCCGGGTCGGCCGACGTGCGCAGCGACATCTGGTCGCTCGGCGCGACGCTCTATCACACGGTGTGCGGGCGCCCGCCGTTCCGCGGTGAGAGCGCGGCCGAGATCCTGTCGGCCGTGCTGTACATGCGCGTCGAGGATCCGCGTGCGCTCGAGCCGTCGCTGTCGAAGGGGCTCGCGCTCGTCCTGCGCAAGTGCCTGACGCACGAGCCCGTCAACCGCTACCAGACGCCGCGCGAGCTCTTGCTCGACCTCGAGCGCGTGCGCGAGCGCCGCGCGCCGCGCGTGCACCGTCGCGTGCTCGATCCGGTTCAACGGAGCCAGCGCGTGCAGAGCGGCGTCCTCATCGTCGCCGCCGCCGTGCTCGTGGTCGCCATCGGCTACTTCGCCTTTGCCGATCCGCTCGGCTTCCAGACGCAGGACTTGCCCGACGGCGCGATCGCGGCGCACGTACCGCACACCGAGCTCGAGGGCTTGCTCGAGCGTGCGACCAACGACCCCGAGAACCTGGCCCAGCACATCGAGGACCTCGCGTCGCTGCGCGAAACACTCGCGCCCGCGTACGAGGGGCGCGCCGACGAGGTCGAGCGCGAGCTCGCGCGCCTCTTGCGCGACATCGTGCGCGGCGTGCAGGACGACACGCTCGCCGCCGTCGAGACCGCGTTGCGCGCGCGCGACTTCCAGACCGCCCACTCCGCGTTCCACAGCGGCCTTCCGGCGCTGATGTTCGAGCGCTGCGGCTACACGCCCGACCAGCTCGAAGCGACCGGCACCTCGATCGGTCCGTGGATGGAGAAGCAAGTTCAACGCCTCGAGCAGAGCCTGATCGCGGCGACGACGCAGCTGCAGGACGCGCTCGGCGAATGGAACGGGCGCGTGCGCGACGAGGCCGACCGCTTCCTCGACGTCGGGGACTGGCGGCGCGCGCTGGCGCTCCTCGATCAGACGCCCGAGTCGATCCTGCGCGAAGCCGGGCACGCCGACGTGCGGCTGCCTCCGTCGTACCTCGCCGAGGCGGTCGAGTTCGGCGCGAAGACGACGCTCTTCCTCAAGCTGGAGGAGGTCAAGCAGGAATGGCGCGCGCTCGACAAGGAACTGACCGACCGCGTGATCACGCGCGCGCAGACGTTGCGCGACGAGCTCGAACTCGGGCACCCGCGTGTGCGCGGCGCGGAGATGCTCGTCGATTGGTTCGAGCTCGAGCTCGAGCAGCGCGGTCTCACGCGCGAGAAGATGCCGCTCGGCATGACGGGCGTCGCCGTCGCGTGTCTCGACATTCTCGAGCGTCGCGCGAACGAGCTCGGGCAGCGCGAGCAGGCGTTGCTCGAGGACGACGCGCGCATCGACGTCGCCGAAACGGCGCAGTTCTCCGAGCCGCTGTGGCGCGGGCGAAGGTACGAAGAGGTGCGCGAACTGTGGGCCGAGGCGGTCGGCCGCATGCGGTCGCTCGCGGGGCGCGGGGACGAATCGTGGCGCGCGCCGCTCGAAGCGCTCGTCGAGCGCCGGCGTGTGGAGGCCGAGATGCTCGTCGAACTCCTGCGCACTGCGGCGGACCGCGTGCGCGACCTGAACGGCGAGCGCGTGCCCGAGGTCACCGTCGGCGCGATCCGCTATCCGAACCGCCGGATCAGCTCCGGGCCCGATCCGCTGCGCGAAGGCTTCGCGCTCGAGGGCATGATCGATCGGGTCGACCTGCGCGCGCTCCCGTTCCAGCAGCTCGCCGACTTCGCGGGACTGACCGCGCTCGAGGAGCTGACCGCCGAGCAGCGACTCGCGTTCGCGGCGTTCGCCCTGCACGACAACCGACTGGAGGATGCGCGCGTCGCCCTGCGTCCCGACCTGTTCCTCGACGGGCCGCTCGCCGCGCTCGAGACGGATCTCGAGGGACGCGTCTTCGACTCCATCGAGGGAAAGAAGCGCGTTCTCGAGTCGCGCGTCGAGGAGGCCCGCGGTCACCTCGCGCTCGTGTTCGATCGCGATCGCCAGGGTCGTTCGCGCTCGAACGTCATCGTTCGCATCAACCGTCTGATCGACGACTACTCGGACATCCCCGATGTGCGCGATCGACTCGTCGAGCTCCGCAGCCTGCGGGACGAACTGCGCGCGCGTCCGACGCGCACCGTCGAGGAGCGCCTGCGCACCGACTACGGGCCGACGAGCCTCGCGTTCCCGCGCCTCGGACGCGTCGAGCTCGACTTCGCGTTCCAATCGAAGAACGTCGGCTCGTGGCAGCACGGCGATTGGCGCTTCGACGGCGCGGGGTGGCTCAACGGACACGAGACGCACGGCTGGGCGAGCTTCGCCGAGCAGCGCAGTCCGCGCCTGATCCTCACCGAACCGCTCGACGCGTCGAAGTTCGACTTGCGCGTCGAGTTCGACGAATACGAGGGGCCGCCGCAGCTCGTCGTCGTCTCGATCGCCGGGTTCCACGTCGCGCTCGCCGGTCCGGGCTTGCCGGGATCGGGCCAGCGCAGCCGCGTCCTGGCGGGGACAGGCGACTTCGACGACTTCCTCGCGGGGCTGCGCAAGGGCGAGGGGACCGTCGTGCCGTCGCTCCTCCGCTCGAACGAGTCACACGTGCTCGAGCTGTCCGGCTATCGCGCCGGCGGACGTCTGAGCGTCGTGTTCGACGGCCGCGTTCTCGAAGAGGTTCGCCGGCGCGTGCCCGCCGACCCGAACGTGTCGGTCGACATCCGCGCCTGGGAGCCGATCCGACTGCGTCGCGTCCGGCTCGAGCTCGCCGTCGGCGACTGACCACGGGCTGCTAGCCCGGATGATTCATGAGGCTTCACCGAGATCGACGCAGCTACGCGCCATCTCAGCACTTGCCTCCCTCGCCGGGTTCGACGACTCGTCACGGTCGCCTGCACGCGCTTCGGTCGCGAAGCGCTGATCTGGCGCGCATCTGCGTCGATCTCGGCCAAGCCCCATGAAGAACCCGGGCTAGCCGAGGAAGCGTTCGACCACGCGCGTCGCGCGGCGGTGCGTCTCCTCGCTCACGAAGTCGATCGTGAGCGCGAGCGCCGCGACGACCTCGTCCTTGGTCGCGCCGCAGTGCACGGCGCCGCGCACGTGCGAAGCGAGTTGGCGATCCTGGTCGAGTGCGGCGAGGCATGCGACGGCGGCGAGTTCGCGCCGGTCGGCGGCGAGTCCCGGGCGCGCGAGCACGCGGCCGTACGCGTGCCCTTCGATCCAGCGCTCGAGCGTCGGGTGATAGCCCTGGAGCACGGCGCGCACGGCCTCGGCCTTGCCGCCGTAGATGCGGTCGAACAGCTCGCGCCCGGCGTCGAAGCGATCGCCCTGCGGGATCGTCTCCTCCTCGGACGGCTCGCCGAGTCCGCCGTTGACGCTCAGCACCTCGCACGCCTCGACCACGCGCGGGAAGCCGGCGAAGAGGTGGCACTGGAGCACGATCTCGCGCCACTCGCGATCGGGTTCGCCGGCCGGTGCGGCGTTGCGCAGCTCGCGCACCGTGTCCCACTTGCCGAGGCAGATGCCGATCGCGAGCCGGATGAGCCGCGTGTCCTTGTCGGTGAGAGCCATGGGCGCCGACTCTACTCCCCGGGCGCGCCGGTGCGATGGGGGTCGAGGCATCCCAGCTCGCGTCCGAGGCGGACGGGCTGGCCGGGCGCGGTGTCGGGGAGCGGCGTGCCGGCCGGAACGACGAGGACGACGGTCGAGCCCATCTCGAAGCGGGCGAGTTCGGCGCCGCGCTCGAAGCGCGCCATGCCGGACGGCGGCCCGCCCGGCTCCACACCGACGACCCGAATGCGCCCCACGTTGAGCGCCCCGACCATCACCAGGAAGTAGGGGCCGGCGTCCGATTCGAGCCGCAGCACGGCGCGCTCGTTCGTCGCGAAGACGCGCTCCTTCCGCGCGAGCACCTTCGGGGCGACCGAACGCCGGTCGCCCGGGATCCAGCGCACGTCCGCGAGGCGCCCCGCGATCGGGGTGTGGACGCGGTGGTAGTCCTTGGGACCGAGGTAGATCGTCCAGGTCCACGCGTCGTCGAGCGGGACGCCCTCGTCGGCGCCGCCGAGCAGCTCGCGCACGGAGTAGGAGTGCCCCTTGGCCTGGAGCAGCGTGTCGCCGTCGACTCGGTCCAGGGCTTGGATCGTGCCGTCGCAGGGCGAGACGAAGCGGTCCGCGCGCTCGTCGATCGGCCGCGCGCCGGCGGCGAGCCGGCGCACGAAGAAGGCTCCCAGGCTCGTGTAGCCGTGGAGGGGGAGCTGCGCTTCGCTCGGATCCGCACCCGTGAAGCGCGCGAACGTCCGGTAGACGAAGGGGCGCAGCGGTGTGGGGATCCGCCGGTCGGCGCACCAGCCGGTGGCGTGCGACAGGGCGCGTCGAAGGGGGGCGGACATCGAGCGGCGCATCTTAGCCCGATCGATTCTGAACTGACTGCACTGGTGTTGCGCCTCTCACCTCAGTTCTGGTCTCGCGCGGCAACGGACGCCGGTTTGAACCGGATTTCCTCGGAGAACCCCCAACCCGGGGCTCCGCCGAGGAAGACGCAAACCGTGTTTCGGCCCCCGCGAGCTGTCCATGCCTCGAGTAGAGCAAGGGCCGAGACGTGGAATGCGGGTCCAGCGTCACCGTCGAGCAACACCGAGGCAGTCTGTTCGGATCGATTGCTGACGCTGCACTGCGGACGCCGCAACCCAGCAGTCCGTGGTGGAACTCACGATGTCTTCGGAGCGTGATGAATGCTAGCCCGGATCATTCATGAGCCTTCACCGAGATCGACGCAGCTGCGCGCCATCTCAACGCTTCCCTTCCTCACCGGGTTCGACGACCCGTCAAGTCGCCTCCACGCGCTTCGGTCGCGAAGCGCTGATCTGACGCACATCTGCGTCGATCTCGGCAAAGCCTCATGAATCACCCGGGCTAGCCCGGGTCCTTCATGGCGCTTTGCCGTTCACGCGGCGCGCGCCGTGGGGCGTCGAGCGTCACGGAACCCGGCGCGCCCTGGACACGGAGCCCTCACCTGTTTAAAAGGGTTCGCCATTTTCGGCCGTCCAGACGGCCCGATTTCGGCCCCTCGGCCATCGGTGGAGCGCGCCGCGCCTTCCGACTCCTTCCTCTCCCTACCCCTCGCCCCCTCGGTCCAAAGACGTGCGTGACGGAACCGTAGTCCTCCTTGCCGCCGGGCAAGGAACGCGCATGCGGAGCGCCGGGCCCAAGGTGCTGCATTCCCTGTGCGGTCGGCCGATGCTCGGCTACGTGCTCGATCAGGCGAAGGCGCTCGAACCGGCGCGCATCCTGGTCGTCACCGGTCACGGCGGCGAGCAAGTGCGCGAGTGGGTGAACGCGGCCGAGGCGGACGAGCGCATCGTGTTCGTGACCCAGGCCGAGCAGAAGGGCACCGGGCACGCGGTCCAGATGTGCGCGGACGAGATCCGGAAGTCCGCGGGCGAAGTCGTCGTGCTGTACGGGGACATGCCGTTGCTCTCGGCCGAGACGCTCGCGCGCCTGTGCGCCGCGCGCGGCGCGTCGAACGCGGCGGCGATCACGGCCATCGCCGAGAAGCCGCGCGGGTTCGGTCGCATCTTGCGCGACGGCGATGCGTTCCGCGGCATCGTCGAGGAGAAGGACGCGACCGACGAGCAGCGCGCGATTCGCGAGGTGAACGTCGGCGTGTACTGCTTCGACCGGGATACGCTGCTCGACGCGCTCCCGCGGCTCTCGAGCGACAACGCGCAGGGCGAGCTCTACCTGACCGACGTGCTCGGGATGGTCGTCGACGGCGGCGGCGCGGTCGAGACCGTCACGCTCGACGATCCGCGCGAGTCGATCGGGATCAACACGCTCGAACACCTGTCCGAAGCGCGCGCCGGGATCCAGGAGCGCATCCTGCTCGGACACATGGCAACCGGCGTCGCGATCGAGGATCCGGCGACGACCTACATCGACCACGGCGTCGAGATCGGCGCCGGATCGCGCATCCTGCCCTGCACGGTGATCCGCGCGGGCGTGCGGATCGGCGCGGGGTGCGAGGTCGGTCCGTTCACGCACCTGCGCGTCGGAACCGTGCTCGAGGACGGCGCGGAAGTCGGCAACTTCACGGAAGCCAAGAAGTCGATCATCGGCGCGGGGACCAAGGCCAAGCACCTGACGTACCTCGGCGACGTCACGATCGGCGCCGGCGCGAACATCGGCGCGGGAACGATCGTCGCCAACTACGATGGGACGCACAAACACAAGACGACCGTGGGCGACCGCGCCTTCATCGGCAGCGGTTCGATCCTGATCGCACCGAGTCATGTCGGAAACGACGCGCTGACCGGCGCCGGCGCGGTCGTGAAGCGCAACTCGAACATCCCGGACGGCGAGGCGTGGGTCGGAGTTCCCGCGCGCCCGCTCGCGAAGAAACGTTCCAAGCCCGATCCGACCTAGAACGCCGTGACCCCCGACCGAGGACGACCCGTGCTCAGCTACAGCGACAACATCCTGCTCATCGCCGGAAACGCTCACCGCGACCTCGCGGACTCGATTTCGGCGTTCCTCGACGTGCCGCTCTCGAACACGCAAATCGGTCGTTTCCCCGACGGCGAGATCGACATCAAGATCGAGGACGACATCCGCGGCGGCGATTGCTTCGTGTTGCAGCCGCTCTGCCCGCCGGTCAACGAGAACTGGATCGAGCTGCTGCTCCTGCTCGACTGCCTGAAGCGCGCGTCCGCCGGGCGCGTCACCGCCGTGATGCCGTACTACGGCTACGCACGCAAGGATCGCAAGGACGAGGGGCGCGTGCCGATCAGCGCCAAGGTCGTCGCGAACACGCTCACGCAATGCGGCGCGGATCGCGTGCTCACGATCGACATGCACGCGGCGCAGATCCAGGGCTTCTACGACATCCCGGTCGACCACCTCAACGCCAAGCCCGTCCTGCTCGAGGCGATCGACGCGATGAACATCACCGACCCGGTGATCGTCACGCCGGACGTCGGCGGCGTCAAAATGGCGCGCTCGTACGCGAAGGCGATCGGCAACGCCGACCTCGCCATCGTCGACAAGCGCCGCATCTCCGGTTCGGAGATCGCCGTCGAGCACATGATCGGCGAGGTCGACGGTCGCAACGTGATCATCGTCGACGACATGATCTCGACCGGCGGTTCGATCTCCGAAGCCGCGCGCGTCTGCCGCATGCACGGCGCAACGAACATCGTCATCGCCGTTTCGCACGCCGTCCTCTGTGGACCGGCGGTCGAGCGGCTCAACGCCTGTCCCGCGGACACGATCCTCGTGACCGACACGATCCCTCGTCACGGCGTAGCGCCGGACAAGTTGAAGGTCGTTTCGGTCGCGCCGTTGCTCGGGCGGGCCATCCGCAACCTGCACGAATCCAAGTCCCTCAGCGTGTTGTTCGACACGCTCGACGATTAGGGAACGACCCGGCCCAGTGCCTCAAACCATCCTGGGAATCCAACCATGAGTTCGACCCTCAAGGGGCTCGTCCGAGAGAAGCTCGGCACGCGACCCACCCGTGTCCTCCGCCTTCAGAACCGCATCCCGTGCTCGATCCAGGGCGAGGGAAAGGAGAACGTCTCGTTGTCGATCGACAACGACGCGTTCCGCACCGCGCGGCGTGATCACGTCCACCTCTTCGACATCGAGCTCGACAAGGGCGGCACCGAGACGGCCATGGTGCGCGAGCTCCAATGGGACACCTTCGGCCAGGTGATCCAGCACGTCGAGTTCCGGCGCGTCATCCGCGGTCAGAAGACCGAGGTCGAGGTCCAGCTCGAGTTCACCGGCCACCCGAAGGGCGGGGTGCTCAACCACCTTCTGACGCACGTTCCGATCAGCTGCCTGCCGTCGGAGATCCCGGATTCGATCGAGGTCTTCGTCGACGCGCTCGAGATCGGACACCCGTTGTTCGCCAAGGACCTCGTCCTTCCGAAGGGCGCCGAGCTCGCGATCGATCCCGACACCCAGGTCGCCGTCGTCGCCACCGTCCGTGAGGAACCCGACGAGCCCGCCGAGGGCGAGGACGAGATCGAGGAAGGCGCAACGCCCGGCGAGGGCGCTTCCGAGGAGACGTCCGACTCCGAGTAGCGCCGCCCCGGGACGCAAGGCGCGCGCGTCTTGCGTCCCGGGCCGCGCTTTCTATGATGTTCGCCCTCGTTCGCTGGCCAGACCTCCCCGTGGAGAGCGCGGTCGCGATACGTGGATCCTTCGGTGCGTTTCGTGCGCCGAAGACGTCCCCGTGAAGGATCGGCCGGTCAGGAGATTGGTGGTCGGGCTCGGCAATCCGGGTCCGGACTACCGCGGGACCCGACACAACGTCGGGTTCGAACTCCTCGACCGCTTCGCCCTTCGCGAGGGCCTGCTCTTTGAATCCTCCTCTTCGCTCGAAGCGCTGGACGGCTATGACGGCCCGAAGAACTTCGCGTGTGCGCGCATCCTCGATCCGGATGGGCTGCTCGTGAAGCCCGAGACGTTCATGAACCTCTCCGGCGAGGCCACACGGCCGCTCCTCGAGTGGGCGGAGCTCGCCCCCCGGGACCTGCTCGTCGTCTACGACGACATGGACCTTCCGGTCGGCACGCTGCGCCTTCGTCCGCACGGAAGTTCGGGCGGCCAGAAGGGGATGAAATCGATCATCGATTGGCTCGAGACGGATCGCTTTCCGCGCCTGCGCGTGGGAATCGGACGTCACGACACCGACGCGGCGCGTCACGTGCTCTCGACCTTCTCCCCGGAGGAGCGAGACGCGATCGAACCGGTCCTCGAACGAGGCACCGATGCGATCGCGTTCTGGCTTCGAACGGGCGACATCGCGAAGTGCATGACGCGGTTCCACAGCCGCTGAACCCAGGGCACGACGTGCCCGCACGCTAGACACGAAAAGGATCTCTGAAGAATGACACGAACCTACGAGTGCATGTTCCTGCTCGACAACGATGCCGTGCGGGCTGGATGGAACGACGCCAAGTCGTCCGTCTCGTCCCTCGTCAGCAAGCACGGCGGGAGCGTCGTCACGGCTCGCCGCTGGGACGAACGTCGACTGGCCTATCCGATTCGCCACAAGAACCGCGCGACATACCTGCTCACGTACTGCGAGCTCGACGCGCCGCAGATCGAGGAGCTGCGTAACGAGCTCGACATCAGCGAGACCGTGCTGCGCTACCTGATCCTCGCCACGGACGCCGTGCCGGCCGAGGAGCGCGAGCTCTCGGAGGCCGAGCAGTCGCCGGAATTCGAACTGCCCGAGCCGCCCGCGGACGACGCGATCGACGTCGTGCCGAGCGCCGAAACGGAAGAGAAGTCCGAGGGCGAGACGCCCGCCGCCGACGGCGAAGCGACCCAAGAGAAGCCGGCGGAGGCCTCCTCCGAGGCATCCGACGCCGCCCCCGAAGTGAAGGCCCCGGTCAGCGCTGCTGCGACCGCCGAAGCAGAGGAGAACTGATCCCATGGCTATGAAAGGACGCAAGTCCGGCGCCGGCCGGAACATGACCCGTCGCACGGTCAAGCTGAACCTCGATCTCCGCCCCGACCAGCCGATCCTCTACAAGGACCTCGAGCTCCTCAGGAAGTGCATCGGTTCGCAGGGTGAGATCATCTCGCGCCGCCGGACGGCATTGAACGCCAAGCGACAGCGCGAGCTGAAGCAGGCGATCAAACGCGCCCGTCACTTGGCCCTCTTGCCGTTCGTCGGCTAGCCCTCGGAGGAACGCTCATGAAGAACGTGAAAGTCCTCCTGCGGGAGAGCGTCGATGACCTGGGTGAGATCGGTGACGTGATTCAGGTCGCGCCCGGATTCGCTCGCAACTACCTGTTCCCGTTCAAGAAGGCGATCGAAGCGACGCCTGAGAACGTGAAGATGATGGACCGCAAGCGTCAGCGCCACCTGGCCGACGTGGCCGCGCGCGAATCGGAGATCACCGCCAAGCTCGAAGCGCTCGGTCAGGTGAAAGTGGTGGCCAAGGAGAAGGCGGACGGTTCCGGCTCGCTCTACGGCTCCGTAGGGGCGGCTCGCATCGCCGAGCTCCTCACGGCGGCTGGGCACCCGACGAACGAGAAAGACGTGCGTCTCGACGAGCCCATCAAGTCGCTCGGAACTCACGAAGTTCCGATCCATGTGTTCGGTGAGCACTACGCGGGCATTCAGATCGTCGTCGAAGCCGACGCGACTGCGTAGACGCCGGACCGATCGTCATCGAGTTTGACACGGACGGAGGGAGTGGGGCGTAGTCCCGCTCCCTCCGTCACGTTATCCTGCGATCTCGATGGAGGAACGCAGCGGGAAGACTCTGCCGAACAGCGAGGAGGCGGAACGAGCACTGCTCGGCGCGCTCATCCTCGATGCGGATCGCATTCCCGAAGTCGCGGAGTTCGTCTCCGCGGACGACTTCTACGTCCGGCGCCATCAGAAGCTCTTCGCCGCGCTCTTCGCGTTGTCCGAGAGCGGCGCGCCGATCGACTTCGTCTCGGTCGGCGAAGCGCTGAAGGCGGACGACGCGTTCCACGAAGTCGGCGGCGCGGAGTACTTGATCGAACTCGCCGGTGGCGTGACGTCTTCGGCACACGCGAACTACCACGCGAACATCGTCGCCGACACGTCGACGCTGCGGCGATTGATCCACGAGGCGACGGACCTCGTCACCGAGGCCTACGACACGCGTCCCGACGGCGAGTCGGTCAAGTTGCTGCTCGACGAGAGCGAGCAACGCATGTTCAAGATCTCGCGACGCGAGGACGGCACGGGTGCCGAGCCGATCACGGCCGCGATCGCCGAGACGTTCAAGCGCATCGACGCCGCGTCGAGCCGCGGCGGCGCGCTCACCGGCATCACGACCGGCTTCCTGGACCTCGACCAGCTACTGTGCGGGATGAACGGCGGGGACCTGATCATCCTGGCCGCGCGCCCGTCGATGGGGAAGACCGCGCTCGCGCTCAACATCGTCGAGCACGCCGCGATGTCGCGACCCGAGTTCCTCGACCGCCCGCCGTCCGTGCTCTTGTTCAGCCTGGAGATGGGGCGGCAGCAACTCGTCAGCCGCATGTTGTGCACGCGCGCGCGCGTCGACGCGCACCGTCTGCGGTCCGGACGGATTCCGCACGAGGATCGCGCCGAGCTCGCCTCCGCCGCCGACGAACTGTCGCGCGCGAAGATCTTCATCGACGACACGTCGGGTCTGACGATGATGTCGCTGCGCAGCCGCGCGCGACGCATCAAGGCCAAGCACGGCCTCGACCTGGTCGTCGTCGACTACCTTCAGCTGCTCACGTTTCCGCGCTCCGAGAGCCGCCAGCAGGAGATCTCGAACATCTCGCGCTCGCTGAAGGGCATCGCGCGGGAACTCGAGATTCCGGTCGTCGCGCTCGCGCAGCTCTCGCGCCAAGTCGAGCTGCGCGACCCGCCGCGCCCGCAGCTCGCGGACCTGCGCGAGTCCGGCTCGATCGAGCAGGACGCGGATGTCGTGCTGCTGCTCTACCGCCCCGAGTACTACGCGAAGTATCGCGACGACGACAACATCGGACTGGCCGAGATCATCTGCGCGAAGCAGCGGAACGGACCGACGGGAACGGTGAACCTGCAGTTCTTCGACTCCACGATGCGGTTCGAGAACCGTGCGCCGAGCGCGACCGAACCCATTTCGCTCTGACCGCCACACCGATCCCTTGACGACTCCGCGCGAAATGCACTTCGTCGGACCGATGGCGATTCGCGCGCGCGATGTCGTTGTCGCGCTCGGCCTGTTCACGCTGCCCTTCGCGGCGTCCGTCGCCGTCGGCGGGGCGTCCGTGGCGCAGGAGCAGTTCACGGTCGGCGAGGTCGTGCGTTCGATTACCGTCGAGGGCAACTCGCGGTATCGCGATGAGCAGCTCATCTCCATGCTCGGTCTCGCGGTCGGGGCTCCGCTCGGCGTGGAATCGTTGGACCGCGGGATTCGGCAACTCTTCGAGACGTTCCACGTGCGCGCATCGATCGAGAAGCGCGCGGCGACCGACGGCGGTATCGACGTGCGCGTCGTCGTCGAAGAGCTTCCGCTCGACCTCGAGCCACGCTTCGTCGGCAACGTCGACATCGACGACGACGAGCTGCTCGAATGGGCGGGCCTGCGCGAGCGCGAGGAGTTGTTCCTCTTTCAGGCGCCGCGCGTGCGCGACCGCTTGATGCGCGCCTATCGCGACGAGGGGTACTACTTCGCGCAGGTGAACGTGGTCGAGCGCCCGGGTGGCGTCGACGAGGCGACGGGCGAGTTCGTTCCGCCGGACGTGATCTTCGAGGTCGAAGAGGGGCCCGAAGTGAAGGTGCGGGAGATCGTGTTCTCGGGCAACGAGTCGCTCGTGAACGAACGCCGCTATCTCTTCTTCAAGCGCGGCCTGTCGAAGCTCGCGCAGGTCGAGTTGCGCAGCCCGCTCTTCTTTTCCTGGTTCGCGAAGGACTTCGTCGACGAGACGCTTCAGGCCGACATCATCGCGATGCGCGAGGTCTATCGCGACTTCGGCTACCTCGACGCGATCGTCGAGGTCAGCGAGCTCGAGTTCACCGAAGACCGCGAGTGGGTCACGGTTCACGTCGCGATCGACGAGGGCGGGCGCTACAAGGTCGGATCGATCACGCTCGAAGGCGTCGAGCGCGTACCCACTCCGGGCACGACGCAGGATCGGCCGGCAGAGCTCGTCTTTCCGAAGGAAGAGCTGATGGAGCTGCTCGACCTGCACGTGGGCGACACGTACGAGCGCCGCATTCACAACGACGACGCACGCGCCCTACGACAGTTCTATGGCGAGCACGGGTACATCGATCACCGCTCGCTCTCGCGAGTCGATCGCTGGGAGTTCCTCGAGCCGGAGCTGACGTTCGAGGCGGACCAGCCTGTCGTGCACGTGACCTACCGCATCGCGCAGGGACGCCAGGTCTTCATCCGCGAGATCCCGATCGTCGGCAACCTCCACACGCAGGACCGGGTGATTCGGCGGCTCATCACGATGCAGCCCGGAGAGGCGGCGGATCCGCGCGAGATCGAGCGCTCGCGCGCGCGCATCCAGTCGACGGGGTTCTTCTCCGACCAGTTCGACATCACGCACCCCGAGCCGTCCTACCGCTTCATCGACACCGAGGACCCCAATTGGAAGGACCTCGAGTTCTTCGTCGACGAGGGGCAGGTGCTGACCTTCAACATCGCGGGTGGCGTCAGCAGCAACAACGGCGCGTTCGGCCAGATCTCGCTCTCGATGCGCAACTTCGATGTCCGCAACATGCCGGAGTCGTTCGGGGGCATCGTCGACGACATCACGACGCGCGAAGCGTTCCATGGCGCCGGACAGGAGCTGCGGCTCAGCGCGGCACCGGGTACCGAGGTTTCGTTCTACAACATCCGGTTCACCGAGCCGGACCTCTTCGGCGACCACGTCGATCGCATCAGCCTGTCGCTCAGCGCCAGCAAGCAGGTGCGTCTGTACAGCTCCCACGACGAGGAACGGCGCGAGATCGGCTTCCGCTTGGGGCGGGCGGTGACGATCGACTCCAACGTGTTCACGGGCTTCCAGACGGGCTCGGTCGATGTCAGCGACATCGATCGCGACGGCGCGCCTTCGCTCAGTCAACCCCTGTCCGTCCCGGCCGACCTGAAGGCCCAGGAGGGCAATCTCAAGCTCGCGCACATCATCGCCGGCTACTCGCTGCGCGAAGTCGACTCGCGCATCAACACGCGCAACGGCGTCCGCTTCACCTTCGAGAACCGCCTCTACCACGAAGCGCTCGGCAGCGAGGCGGAGTTCATCAAGTCGGAGCTGCGCTTCGACTGGTGGAGCGAGTTCGACAACGACCCCGAGATCGTTTCGCCGTACTACCACGTGCAGCTCGGCACCGGCGTCGCCGTGCCGTTCGGCGACGACGACTCGGTTCCGTACACCGAGCGCTACTACCTCGGCGGGCTTAACACGTTGCGCGGGTATCGCTTTCGGGGAGTCGGTCCGAACGAGAACGGCGTCCCGATCGGCGGCCAGACCATGCTGCACGGCACGCTCGAGTACCGCGTGCCGCTCGTGAAGCAGGTCCAGCCGGGAACGTACCGCGAGTACGAGAGCATCCACGGCGGCCTCTTCATCGACTTCGGCGTTCTCGATCCCGAGGAGTTCGCGCTCGATCCCGACGAGGTGCGCGTCACCGCCGGTTTCCTGTTCGGCATCGGCGCGCCCATCCCGCTCACGTTCAGCTTCGGCTGGCCGATCGTCGATGTGGCCGGTTCCGGGGACAGCGAGCGCGTCTTCGGTTTCAGCATCTCGAACAACTAGCCCGGGTTCTTCATGAGGCTTTGCCGAGATCGACGCGGATGTGCGTCAGATCAGCGCTTCGCGACCGAAGCGCGTGGAGGCGACCTTGACGGGTCGTCGAACCCGGTGAGGAAGGGAAGCGTTGATATGGCGCGCA
>JAJDEV010000108.1 GCA_029259605.1 Planctomycetota bacterium
CGCCCCCCAGAACCACCCGGACCGTCCGGATCAAAGGAACGTCACCAACTCCCCGTCCCTGAGCAATCCACCAAAGGAGAGGAACACGTTCGGAACTCCCCAGAGCGATTCGCCCCCCAGAACCACCCGGACCGTCCGGATCAAACGAACGCCCGCAACTCCCCGCTCCTCGCCCCCGCCCAAACCGCGCTCAAAACCCGAAGCGCTGGAACCCATACACATCCGCGCGCCCCGGTGCCAACAGCAGCTCAGGCTCCTCCCCGAGCACGAACACCGTACACCCGTACGTCCAATCGCCCGAGATCGGCCCGCGCGCGTCGTCGCGTGACGCGAGCGCTTGCTGAATCGACTCGACCGTAACGGTTGCCGCGTCCGTGACGCGCGCTGTGAGCGATTCGAAGCGGTGACAGGCGTAGAGCCCGTCCTCCGGCGCGCGTCCCTGCGTCTCGCAGCGTGCGAGGTAGTCGGGGTGCCAGTCGCGGCTGACGAGCGGGTGATTCGTGTGGTAGGTGAAGCTGCCGTCGCCGGAGGGGTCGAAGCGTTGCTTGCCGCCCGCGGAGCACTCGAAGGCGCGTGCGCCGGTCGGGTCGCCGAGCGTGTAGTTCTGGCCGACGGCGTGCGGGATGCGCTCGAGCCACGCCTGGGCGTCGGCGAGGTTCGAGCGCTCGAGCACACCGCGCACGACGAACAGGCACGGCACGCCTTCGAGCGAGGGGCGCAGTTGCAGCAGCGTGTTGCACGCGACCGCGACCGCGTCCGAGTTCATGCCGTTGACGCCGATGAGTCCGGGGCAGGTCAGGACCAGCGTGTCCGGGCCGTCGTCGCGACGCACGCAGAGCAGCGTCGGGTACTTCTGATAGAAGCCCGGGATGTCCATGTTCTGCGCGACGATCGTCGGCTGGTCGCCGCGACGGCTCACGGCGATGGCCGTGCACTTCTCGCGCAGCGCCCATCGGCCCATCGACCAGATCTCGTCGGCGAGCTGGAAGACGTAGACCTCTTCGAACGGGAGCTCGGCGCCGTCGGCGATGCCGCGCACCTCATCGAGCAGGCCCGGCGTCCACTTCTCGATGGCCGGCATGAAGTTCGTCGTTTCGAGGAACGCCGTGATGAACGTCTCGGCATCAACGCCGAAGTCCCGCTCGAGGTCGCGCTTGAAGTCGCCGATGATTTCGCGCACCTCGGCGGCGAGCGCGCGGCCGTGCATCTCGCCGCGTTCGTACGGCGTGCCCGATACCTCGAGCACGCGTACGTCGCGGTGCTGGAGCTCGTCGCGCGACGGCGCCTCGGCGACGATCGACGGGACTTGTGCACAGGCGAGGGACGCGATGCAGCTGGCGAGCGTGACGGTGAGGAGCGTCGGGATCTTCATACGAGCAGTCTAGCTCGGGTTCTTCATGAGGCTTTGCCGAGATCGACGCGGATGTGCGTCAGATCAGCGCTCCGCGACCGAAGCGCGTGGAGGCGATCTTGACGGGTCGTCGAACCTTGTGAGGAAGGGAAGCGTTGATATGGCGCGCAGCTGCGTCGATCTCGGTGAAGGCTCATGAATGATCCGGGCTAGCTCGCCGCGACTGGCGCGCGCGGCCGGCCGCGCCATCGCGGTCGATTCACACGCTTCTCACGCGTGACTTCCGACGACCCGCGGATGTGGGGGGACCAGGGCTTGGTAGCCCGCGGCCCAGGGCGCTAGGATTCGCCGATCCCCCGGGGCCGTCCCGGGTGTTTGCTCGTCCTCCTCCTTTCATAATCGAACTGATGAACACGCTCTCGCGCCGCCTCTTGCTCACCGCTTGCCCCGTGACCCTCGCGCTCTCGATCGCAACTTCCTGCGGCGGCGACGCCAGCGCGAGCAAGACGCTGCGCTTCGCGGCGATCCCCGATCAGAACGCGACCGAGTTGGAGGAGAAGTACGGACGCGTCGCCGACTACCTCAGCGACGAACTGGGTGTGAACGTCGAGTTCGTTCCGACAAGCGACTACACCGCCTCGGTCGAGGCGTTCAAGAATGGCGACGTGCAGCTCGCATGGTTCGGCGGCCTGACCGGAGTGCGTGCGCGTGCCGCGGTCAGCGGCGCGAAGGCGATCGCCCAGGGCAAGGTCGATCCGACCTTCAAGTCGTACTTCGTCGCCAACGCGTCGACGGGCATCGCACCGTCGAGCGAGTTCCCGATGGGACTGAAGGGCAAGACCTTCGCGTTCGGATCCGAATCGTCGACGTCCGGCCGACTGATGCCCGAGTACTACGTCCGCGAGGAGACCGGCATGGCCCCCGCCGACTTCTTCGCGGGCGAGCAGATGAACTTCTCCGGGGACCACTCGAAGACCGCGCTGCTCGTGCAGGACGGCACCTACGATGCGGGCGTGCTCAACTACAAGGTCTACGACTCCATGGTCGCGGACGGGAAGATCGATCCCGCGGTCTGCGTCAAGGTGTGGGAGACGCCGCCGTACCCCGACTACAACTGGACCGCGCACCCGAGCCTCGACGAGGACTTCGGTGCCGGCTTCACGGAAAGGCTGCAGGCCGCGCTCGTCGCGATGACCGACCCCGCCTTGCTCAAAGCGGTTCAGCGCGACGAAGGAATCATCAAGGCGTCGAACGCCGACTTCGCGCCGCTCGAGGGGCTGGCGCGCGAACTCGACTTGATGCGCTAGCGGTTCGCCGTGACACAGCCGGGATCTTCGCGAGCGGTGTTGCCGCACCTAACGCGAGAGGAATCATGACCCGCCGCGCCGTCTTCGAGTTTCGCCGGGTCTCTGTGCGCTATGGGGCTCACGTCGCGGTCGACGACGTGAGCTTCTCGATCGGTGCCGGCGAGGCGGTCGCCTTCGTCGGCCCGAGCGGCGCGGGCAAGACGAGCGTACTGCGGCTCTGCAACCGGACCGTGCGCCCGACATCGGGCGAGGTCCTCGCGAGCGGCGAGGACCTCGGTCGGATGAGCGCCGCCAAGTTGCGCGAGTTCCGTTCGCGCACCGGGTTCATGCCCCAGGACCTCGGGCTCGTCCCGAACCTGCGCGTTTCGCAGAACGTCTTCGCCGGACGCCTCGGTCGGCGCGGTCTGTTGGCGTCGCTGCGGCCGCTTTTCTTCGCGCGCCGCGCCGAGCTCGAACGCGTGCTCGTGATCCTCGACCGGCTGGGCATCGGCGACAAGCTGTTCCAACGCGTCGACGCCCTGTCCGGCGGCGAGCGCCAGCGCGTCGCGCTCGCGCGCGCGCTGTACCAGGAGGCGCAGGCCTTGTTGGCGGACGAGCCGCTCTCGGCGCTCGACCCGGCGCGCTCGAGGGAGACAATCGCGATGTTGGTCGAGGTCGCGAGCGAGCACGGGTGGACGCTCGTGCTCTCGATGCACGACATCGAACTCGCGAAGCAGTTCGTGCCGCGCTTGATCGGTCTGCGCGCGGGGCGCGTGCTCTTCGATCGCGCGACGAAGGACGTGTCCGACGAAGAGCTGCGCGACCTGTATGAGCTCGAGGGGCTCGAGCATGGCGCGTGAGGCCGCCGCGCGGATGCGCGTGCCGTCGCGCCTCGGTCGGCGCGGATGGCTGCTCGCCTTCGTGTTGTTCGCGGCCGCGCTCGCGTGGTTGCAACTCGGCCTGTCGGTCCGCGATGCGGTGCCCGGCGATTCGGGACGCGGAGTCCTCAGCCTGTTCGTCGGCGGCGCGTTCGCGCCGGCCTTGACCTACGAGAGCGACGTGCCCGAGGGTACGGCCCCGCTGCTCGTGAAGGTCGCGCTCGCCGTTGTTCGCACGGTGGTGTTCGCGGCGGCCGGGATGAGCCTTTCGCTCGTCGTCGGGCTCCTGCTCGGATTCCTCGGCGCGACGTCGTGGTGGGCGGACGATGGTGAGTGCACGTGCAACGCGTGGTGGCGCAAGGTGCGCTGCTACGCGATGCCGGCGATCTACGGCGGCGTGCGCGTGGTGATCGCGCTCATGCGTTCGGTGCACGAGCTGCTCTGGGCCGTGCTCTTCCTCGCCGCGTTCGGGCTCAACAGCTTCAGCGCCGTCGTCGCGATCGCGATCCCGTACGGAGGCACGCTCGCGAAGGTGTTCTCCGAGATGCTCGACGAGTGTCCGCGCGACTCCGCGCGCAGCCTGCGCGCGATCGGCGCGGATTCCGTGCAGGTGTTCGCGTGGGGGCTGC
Organism: Planctomycetota bacterium; assembly: GCA_029259605.1. GTDB lineage: Bacteria > Planctomycetota > UBA1135 > UBA1135 > OFTM281. Next base: position 4,145 of record JAJDEV010000108.1, read on the forward strand.
TGCCGCGCGCGATGCCGGACATGAGCGCGTACGCGTTCTATCGCTTCGAGTGCGCCATCCGCTCGTCCGCGGTGCTCGGCTTCTTCGGCTACCCGACGATCGGCTACTACCTGAAGCTCTCCGCGGAGAACCTGCACTACCGCGAGGTGTGGACGTACCTCTACGCGCTGTGCGCGCTCGTTCTGCTGTTCGAGCTGTGGAGTTCGCAGCTCAGGCGGAGGATCGTGATTCGATGAGCGCGCGCCTGGACGAACTGCGCCGCGCGCAGCCGAAGAGTCGCTTCATGCGGGCGAGCCTGTGGGCGCTCGCCGCGCTCACGGCATACGCGTGGTTGTCCGGCACGGTCGAGGTCGGCGAGCTCTTCACCGAGCGCCGCCTCACGAACCTGCGCCGCTTCCTTACCGTCGACGTCGTGCCGCAACCGGCGCGCGACGGCGTGTGGGTCTGGAGCGACATCTTCGCGTGGGTGCGTGACGTGCTCGACGCGCGCGGCTGGGCGGCGACGCTCGCGACGCTATCGATCTCCGTGGTCGCGATCGTGCTGGCGGGAGCGATGTCGTGGTTGCTCGCGCCGCTCGCCGCGAGCAACCTCGCGACACGCCGGCCGTTCGACGCCGACCCCGGCCAGGAGCGGGCGACGTGGCGCGCGCTGCGCTTCGTCGTGCGCGGCGTCATGATCGTGTCGCGCGCCGTGCCCGAGTACGTCGTCGCGTTCCTGTTGCTCGCCGTGCTCGGTCCCGACAACGCCTGGCCCGCGATCCTCGCGCTCGCGATCCACAACGGCGGGATCCTCGGGCGCCTCGGCGCCGAGACGATCGAGAACCTCGAGCCGGGACCGCTGCGCAGCTTGAGCGCTATCGGTGCGCCGCGGCGCGCGATTCTCGCGACCGGCGTGTTCCCGCTCGCCCTCGGACGCTACCTGCTCTTCTTCTTCTATCGCTTCGAGACGTGTGTGCGCGAGGCGACGGTGCTGGGGATGCTCGGCGTCGTCTCGCTCGGATACTGGATCCAGGACGCGCGCGCGAAGCAGTACTACGACGAGATGCTGCTCTTCGTGGCGCTGGGTGCGCTGATCGTGCTGGTCGCCGACTTGGTGTCGGCGCTCGCGCGACGCCACGTGCGCGGCGCGAGTTAGGCTGTATCGATGGAACTGGGTGCGAGGTGCATGGCCTTGGGGCTCGCGTGACGTCCACCGTTCAGCCGCGCGCGATCTCGCACCGTCCGCGGGGCAAGGTGCGCCCGTCGCGCCGCGGAATCGTGCGTGCGGTCGTGCTCGTCCTGGTGCACGTCGCGGTGCTTCTCCACGTCGCGCACTGGAAGATCGCCGGAAGCACGCTGACGCCGCTCGAGCCGTCCGAGGCGAAGGAGACGATCGAGCTCGGGTTGATCAACGCCGGCTTCGTGCTGTTCGTGCTCCTGATCCTGGCGACACTCGTCGTCGGGCGCTTCTTCTGCGGGTGGGCTTGCCACGTGGTCGCGTATCAGGACGCGAGTGCGTGGCTGCTCGGCAAGCTGGGGCTGCGCCCGCGCGCGTTCCGTTCGCGCGCGCTCATGGCCGTGCCGTTCCTGGCGGCGTTCGACATGTTCGTCGTGCCGACGCTGTTCCGTCTGTGGCGCGGCGACGCGGCGCCGAGCCTCGCGGCGCACTTCCTCACGTCGGACCTGTGGGCGAGCTTTCCCGGACCGACGATCGCGCTCGTCACGCTGGTTGTCGACGGCTCCCTCGTCGTTTGGTTCCTCGGGTCGAAGGGCTTCTGCACGAACGCCTGTCCGTACGGCGCGTTCTTCGGCGTCGCGCAGCGGTTCGCGCCGGGGAAGATCGTGGTGAGCGACGCGTGCGAGGGGTGCGGGCACTGCACGGCGGTCTGCACGAGCAACGTGCAGGTGCACGCCGAGGTGGCGCGCTACGGGCGCGTCGTCGACCCGGGTTGCATGCGCTGCATGGACTGCGTGTCGTCGTGCCCGAAGGAGGCGTTGTCGTTCGGCTTCGGAGGAGCGCGGACATCGGCGACGGCTTCCGGTCCGCTGACCGGCGCGCGTCGCACTTGGGATGTTGCGTGGGGGACCGACGCGGCGTTGTTCGTTCTGTTCGTCGTCGGCGTCTTCTCGTTCCGCGGTCTCTACTCGGTCGTCCCGTTCATGCTCGCGCTCGGTCTCGGCGTTCTGTTCGCGGCCGGCGTCGTGAGCCTGGTCGCCGCCGTCCGCTCGCGCGATTTCGCGTTCCAGCACACGGTCGTGAAGTCCAACGGGCGCTGGTCGCGGCGGGGCGCGATCGGTGCGTTCGCCGTGCTCGCCTTCGTCGTGTTCGGTGTGCACAGCGCCGTCGTGCAGGGGGCGAAGCGCGCGGGAACGTGGAACGTGATGCGAGCGGCGGGGCGCGACGACGTGTTGGCGCGCGGTGCCGCGTTGCTCGAGTGGGCGGATGCGCGTGGCTTGGCGCGCGACCCCGAGATCGAGTCGGACCTCGGGATGGTCGCCTCGGCCACCGGCGAGTACCGCGTGGCGACCGAGCGCTTTCGGCGCGCGGTCGAGCTCGCGCCGCGCCGCCCGGATCCGTGGCTCGGGCTGGCCGAGGCGTCGCTGAAGCTGCGCGACCTCGACTCCGCCGAGGAGGCGCTCGGCGCGTTGCTGGCGCTCGACCCGTCCCACGTGCGGGGTCGTTGGCGTGCCGCACAGCTCGCGATCCTGCGCCGCGACTTCGAACGCGCGGAGCGCCTGCTCGACGCGCTGCTCGCCGACGCGCCCGACCACGGGGGTGCGCGCTCCGATCGCGAACGATTGCGGGCGACGCTCGGTCGCTGAGACGCGATTCTCGACCCGATCCAGCGCCGCCCAGCTACGATCGTCCGCTCCCCTCAACCGCGTCGTCGCACCCCATGCAACTGCACCCCTCGCTCCTCCTCGCCGCCGCGCTCGCTCTCACGTCGACGACGTCCGCGCAGTCGAATCAGGATCCGAACGTGAACGTCCTGCTCGCCGACGTCGACTCGCTCGCGATGCTCGGTCGGACCGGCGCGTTCCCGAACGGAACGAACGGCCTCGCGGTCGAGACCGTCATCTGCAACATCGGCACGATCTCGTTGCCGTGGATGGCGGTCATGAACCCGAACCACCCGGTGATCGGGTTCCTGGTGGCGAGGCAGGCGAACGGCCGCTTCGAGCAGATCTCCGATCGCAGCTTCGTCAAGCACGGCTTCTTCGCGATGGGGGGGAGCCGCTGCGGGACGTGCACGGTGCCGACGGGCGGCCAGCTCGGCACGATGCTCGGGATCGGATGCTCGGACATCTATGACGGTGCGACGAACGGCGAGCGCTTCGTGCTCGGCCCCGCCGACGAGATCGATCCGTGGGAAGCCACGTGGGCGCCGCGCTGTTCGTACTTCGACGCCGGCGACCCGGCGGTCGCGGCGCCGAACAATTGCGACGGCAAGCGCAGCCTCTCGCTCGCGCAGGCGAACAGCCTCGGCCCGGTGGCGCACCGCATCACGGTCGATGACGAAGACCTGAACCTGCCCGCCGCGGCGTACTACGCGCAGGCGCAGTACGTCGTGCGCGGCGAGCCGGAAGCCAATCGCGCGGACAGCATCGGCTCGCGTGGCTTCAATCCGAACTGGAACGGGTCGAGTTGGAACTTCCAGCGCGCCGGCGGCGTGGTCTACGGCTCGGTGCTGAACCGGTGGGTTGGCGCGAGCGTGACGTCGGGCTTGAACGACTCGGGCGCCGGCGCGGACGACGGTCGTGTCTACGTCGCCGTGCGCGTGACGGGGCCCGTGCAAGGTCGCTATCACTACGAGTACGCGGTTCACAACCGGGACAACCGCCGCGGGCTGGGCGCGTTCCGCATTCCCGTCTGCGCGGGCGCGCGCGTGTTCGACGTCGGCTGCAGCGACATCGACGCCGACCCGACCAACGACTGGCAGGCGACGGTCGGTGCGAGCGAGATCGAGTTCTCGACGCTCTCGGATCCGCAGCGTTGGAACACGATCTACAACTTCTGGTTCGATTCCGACGCGGCGCCGGCGTCGAGCGCGGTGACCTTCGACGCGTTCGATCCCGGCCCCGGCGGTCCGTCGTTCGGCTTCGACGCGATGACGCCGACCGCGCTGTACAACCTGTACTTGGGCGAGGGGTGCGCGGCGACCGCCGGCGGCGAGCTCTACGCCGCTGGAACTCCGGCGCACGCGACGCTCGGGAATGACACGTTCGCGCTCGAATCGACGGGCAACGCGCCCGGGATGCCGAACTTGCTGCTGTCAGCCTTCCGCGCGTCGCCTTCGAACGTCTTCGGCTGCACGCTGTGGCTCAGCGGCTTCCCGCTGCCGATCTCGACGACACACGCGGACGCGACCGGCCTGGCGTCGCACGCGCTCGCCGTCCCCGCGTCGCCGTCGCTCGAGGGTCTCGACGTCTACTTCCAGAGCATTGGACTGAACCCGGGTCAGGGATCGATCCTACGCCTCTTCGACCTGTCCAACGGTCTGCGCGTTCGCGTCGGCGACACGCTCCCGTCCTGTCCGTAGCCCGGTCGATTCACGAGGCTGTACGGCAGAAGCCACAACCGAGCAGCTCGCTGCGTTGCGGCTTCTGCAGCACAGCCTGCCGTCAGCGGCGCGTGACGAAGTCGAGGGCGTTCGTGTAACCCGGGAACGGTGCGCCGCCGATGTAGGCCTGCGTGTATCCGTGGAGTTCGCAGAGCGACAGGTCGAGCGGCACGGAGTAGGTCAGCTTCTCGATGCCGCCGCTGTGCGTACCGATCATCTCGCACACGAGCGCGGCGGTGGGGTCGATGAGCAACTCGCCGCCGCGCACGAAGATGCCCGTCGCCGGTCGCGTCGTGCCGACGTGGACCAGGACGCCCGGTGCGTGCCCGGTGCAGTCGATCTCCACTTCCCACGGGGCGCCGAGCGCGGGCGTGCCGGGCGTTGTCAGGCGCATCGGATTCAGGCCCGATCCGTTGCGGAAGCTGAAGCCGACCTGCGTACCGGCTTGCAGGTAGACGAGCCAAGCGGCGCCGCGGTCGGTGCCACCGTCGTCGTCCCCGCTCGCGCCGATCGCCAGGTCGACGAAGCCGTCTCCGTCGAAGTCGCCGAGCGATGCGAGCGCTCCGCCGAAGTTGTCGTTGCGGTCGAGCGTGCCGGAGAAGCCGCCGCTCGTTGCGCTGATCTTCTGGAAGCTCTTCATCGATCCGTCCGCCTTGAGGAAGACGATCCAGACCGCGCCCAGGTTCAGGTTGCCGTCGTCGTCGCCGATCGCGCCGATGGCCGCGTCGCAGAGTCCGTCGCCGTCGATGTCGCCGGCCTGCGTCACGGCGGAGCCGAAGTTGTCGTTGTTGCCGAGCCCGAGCCCTGAGAGCGACGAGAGCTTCGAGCTCGACGTGACGCTCCCATCGCTCGCGAGGAAGAGCACCCACGCCGCGCCGCGGTTCGGTCCGCCGTCGTCGTCGCTGCTCGCGCCGACGATCAACTCATCGCGCCCGTCGCCGTCGAGGTCGGGCAGCGTGCTCAGCGCCGTGCCGAAGGTGTCCTGGTTGGCGAGCACACCGCCGAAGCCGCCCGCCGTCGCCGAGATCTTCTGTTCGGCCTTCACCGTTCCGTTCGCGTCGAGGAAGAGGATCCAGACCGCGCCCCGGTTCGCGCCGCCGTCGTCGTCGAGCTCCGCGCCCACGGCGAGGTCGCCGATGCCGTCGCCGTTCAGATCTCCCAGGAAGGCGAGCGACGTGCCGAAGTGGTCGCCGTCCGCGAGCGTTCCGGCGAACCCGCCGTGGACCGCGCTGATTTTCTGCTCGGCCTTGACCGTGCCGTTGGGATTGAGGAGGAGCAGCCAGACCGCGCCGCGCTCGGGTCCACCCGAGGCGTCTCGGTTCGCGCCGACCGCGAGGTCGCACACGCCGTCGCCGTCGAGGTCGCCGACCGCCGCCACCGCGGCGCCGAAACGATCGCCGTTCGCGAGCGGACCGGTGAAGCCGCCGAGCCCCGAACCGATCTTCTGGTTGCCCTTCGACGTGCCGTCGCCGTTCAGGAAGACGATGTGCACCGCGCCGCGGTCCGGGCCGCCGTCGTCATCGCGCTCGGCACCGATCGCGAGATCGGAGAAGCAGTCGCCGTCGAGATCGGGGAGCGCCGTGATCGAGCGGCCGAAGGCGTCGCCGTCGACGAGCGGGCCGACGAAGCCTCCAAAGGACGAGCTGAGCTTGGCGTTGCCCAGCGCTTCGCCCGCGTTCTGGGCGCGGGCCGAGGGTGCGAAGACGAGGACGAGCGCGGCGAGCGAGACGGTGCGAGTTGCGAATCTCATGCTGATCTCCGGGTGAGAAGAGGTCTGTCGAGCCGCGCAAGCTAGCGCCGTTCGCGCTCGGAGCGCAAGCTCGACGCGCGCGTCCGGATCGGCGTCCTCGGTGCCGAGAACGTGGTTGCGAGCGCTCCGTTGCGCTCGTTCGGCGACCGGGTCCGCGGCGCCTCGACCGCGCGAACGTGGCGCAACGACGGGCGAATGCGCGAGGCGCGGGACGCGCGATTCGCGGTCGCCGGAACAAACTCGCAAAAACCGGCGCGACCGCCCCGCACGCCCGCGCGAGGGCCGTTCGTCAGGGGCGCGGATGCGCCAGGACGAAGAGCTCGACGTCGACCTGGTCGCCGATGAAGTCGGGGATGTCGCGGTGCTTGTAGCGGACGCCGAACTCCTGCCGGTCGAACGACGTCGTCGCGTGGAATCCGAGCGCGGTACCGTCCGGCCTGGCGGAGGTGCGCGTCGCGCTCGTCGATGCCGGTGTCGACGCTCGCTGCTTCGATGACCGCGGTCACCTTCGACCGGGTCGGATCCGCATCGTCGTCGTCGAACTCCATCCGGAACCGGCTGAACTTGCCCGTCACGCGGGACAGGCCGCCGAGGATCGGCACCGAGAAGCCGACGCTGGAGTGGTTCGTGTCGGTGCGATGAGTCGACGGCGTGCGAGCCGGCGTTGCGACGAGCGTCGCAGCGATGGTGACGGCGAGGAGGACGGCGCGCATGGGGCTCCTGGGCAACGGGTCGGGGCCGGGCGGTCGGCCGTTTCACCCAGTCGATCCGTCCGGCCAAGTGATCGGGACGCGGATCGACGCGGGACGCGAGATCGAACGGGTGCGTTACCGGGGAGCGGTCCGCGCTCCCGAGCGCCATAGCCGATCGCGCCGACTCGAATCCCTATACTGCGCGCGATGGTCGCCGACCCTTCGCCCGCCCCGACCGCGACGCAGCCCGATCCGCGTGGGCGCGGCGCTTCGGTCGTCAAGCGTGCCGTGCTCGGTTCGCTCGGCGTGTTCGGCGTCGCGCTGACCTTCCATCTGTGGCTGCAGTTCCGCGCCGACGCGCTGTACGGCGTCGACGGGTACTACCACATCAAGGTCTCGCACCTGTACGCGACCGGCGAGCTCTCGCTCTTCGGCGGGACCTTTCCCTGGATGGCGTTCGGCAGCTACGGACACATGCGCGCGGACTGGCAGACGGGGTACCACATCCTGTTGATCCCGTTCACGTGGCTGGGGCTCGTCTTCGGTGCGAAGCTGTCGGCCGCGATCTTCGCCGCGCTGACGCCGACGGTGATCCACGGTGTGCTGCGCGCGCGTCGCGTGCCGCTCGCATGGGCCTTCGGGCTCGGCGTGTGCTTGACGTCGGAGTTGTATCTCGGGCGCGTGCACCTCGTTCGGCCGGCTCCGCTCGTGGTGGCGTTCCTGATCCTGGTCGTGCACTTCGGAACGGCGGAGCGTTGGCGCGCGCTGTTCTGGACCACGCTCGGGCTCGTCCTCGTCTATACCGTTCCGCACAACGTCGCGGCCGTACTCGGCCTCATGGGAATCGCGTTCGTCGCGACCGAGGCGCGGATCCCGTGGCGCATGATCGCGGCCGGAGTGGGTGCGCTCGTCCTCGGCATCCTCGTGCATCCGGGCGTGTGGCACTGGCAGGGGAGCTTCTTCGGATCGGAGCACGCGCTCTTCGGGATCTGGGAGCAGATGGGTGCGTCGGTTCGTGCGGCGACCGACGGGTTCGTGACGATGCCGGACGGGACGCAGCTCGCGTTTCCGTCGCCGGGCGAGCTCAAGCCCCCGAGTGGCGACATGATCGTCTACGACTTCCTGCCGCCGCTCGGCGCGTTCGCGGCCGCGTTGCTCCTGCTCGCTGCGCCGGCGCGCAAGCGCATGGGCGCGTTCCTGCCCGCGACGCTCGCGATCACGGGCCTCTACCTCTACCTCTTTCTCGGGCACCTGCGCTTCTTCGAGTACTGGATCCCGTTCGCGTTCGTGGCCGTGGGTGCGGCGTTCGGGCGCGCGGTGGGGGACTCGTTGCCGAGCGTGCGCGCGGACGTGCGCGCGCTGCCCGCCTTGCAGCGCGCGGCGTGGGGCGCGATCGTCGCGCTGCCGCTCGTCTTCCTCGGAGCGCGCGGCGTCGACGCCGTCCGTCGAACCGCGTCCGATCCACAGCGGATGGTCGGTAGCGGACCGCGCTACGAGCGTTCGATGACGTGGCTGCGCGAGAACACGGAGGAGGGCGAGCTCGTCTTCCACGCGAGCTGGCCGCAGTTCGCGCCGATGTTCTACTTCAACCACTGGAATCGATATCTGATCGGATTCGACGCGTTCTTCCTGTTCCAGTACGACCCCGACGCGTACCGCGCGTGGTTGGCGGCTGGCGATGGGGGCCTCGACCCACAACGCACTGCCGCGGTCATTCGTCGCATGGGCGCGCGTTGGGCGCTGTCGCGTCGCAAGGGGTCGCTCGCAGATCGTTTGCGCGAGGCGCCGGACGTCGAGCTCACCTACGAGGACAAGTACTTTTCCGTGTTTCGCCTCGACGCGCCGCGCTAGCCCGGATCATTCATGAGCCTTCACCGAGATCGACGCAGCTGCGCGCCATATCAACGCTTCCCTTCCTCACCGGGTTCGACGACCGGTCAGGGTCGCCTCCACGCGCTTCGGTCGCGAAGCGCTGATCTGACGCACATCCGCGTCGATCTCGGCAAAGCCTCATGAATAACCCGGGCTAGTAGGCCGTGAGTTTCACCACGGCGTGCTAGCGCGACGCGTCTCGACCGAAGACACGCGATTTGGGCGATTGCGGAACGAGGGGGCTCTCCCTACCCTCGATCGAGTTCTCACCCCTGCTGGCGTTCGCGCCTCCGCCGGTGGGCGGAACGCGGCGCGGATGCCGCGTTCCCCCCAACAACGGAGGATCCCTTCATGCGGAAGCAAATGAAGGTCTTGGCCGGAGCAGCGCTGCTCGTCGGCCTTTCGGCGTCGAGCTCGGCGCAAACGCTCGGTACGTTGCAAGACCGTGCGAACGACGGGCTCGAATTCCCGATGCGCAACATGCACTTCGAGGAGTTCGACGACGGATCGATCTTGGTCGCCACCGAGCGTGACCAGCACTGGTTCCCGGATCCCGCCGCGTACATGCGTTCGGCGTTCTTCCAGAAGAACAACCTGCGCTGTGGCACCGACCGGATCGTTCAGAACCAGGCGCAGCGCTTGCTCGGAAGCCAATCGGACTGCGCGAGCTCGAGCACGACGATCTCGTCCGAATACAACGCGAGCGGCGAGTCGTATGTGATCCCGGTCGTCTTCCACGTGCTCATCAACAACAACGGTGCGGGCAACGTCAGTGACGCGCTCTTGATGAGCCAGCTCGACATCCTCAACGAGGACTTCCAGGCGCTCGGCGGAACGCCCGGCGCGGGCGGCAACAACGCGAACGTGTCGTTCTGCCTCGCGGGGATCACGCGCACCGTGAACCGCAACTGGTACAACGATCGCCAGAACTACTGGGACACGCTGTCCTGGGACGTGAACACGTACCTGAACATCTATACGAACACCGCCGGCGGCAACTTGGGCTACGCCTACGTGCCGAACCAAGGCGGTATCGTCGGGAGTTCCTTCGATCGCGTCGTGCTCTATTGGCCCGCCGTCGGGCGCAACGCGCCGTACGGTCCCCCGTACGACCAGGGCCGTTCCGGAACGCACGAGGTCGGCCACTACCTGGGCCTCCAGCACACGTTCAACGGCGGTTGCGACTCGGGCAACTGCTATCAGGACGGCGACTTCATCTGCGACACGAACGATGAGTCCGGCGCGACGTTCGGTTGTCCGGGCGGTCAGGTGAGCTGCGGTTCGACCGATCCGATCCAAAACTACATGGACTACACCGACGACACCTGCATGACGCACTTCACGTCGGAGCAGGTGAATCGGATGCGGTGCACGCTCGCCAACTGGCGCGTGGATACGGGCAACGGTTGCGTGCCCAACAACGATCCGCCCGGCGCGGCGACGAACCCGAGTCCGTCGAACGGTGCGACGGGGGTGTCGACGAGCATGGCCGTCTCTTGGACGGCCGGAAGTGACGCCGACTCGCACGACGTGTACTTCGGTACCGACTCGACGCCGGACGCCGGCGAGTTCCAGGGCGGTCAGGCCGGGACGAACTTCAACCCGGGTACGCTCGCGGCGAGCACGACCTACTACTGGCGCATCGACGAGGTGAACACGAACGGGACCACAACCGGTTCGGTTTGGAGCTTCACGACGGCCGGCGGCGGCGGCGGGCTCACGCTCAGCACCAACGGCTACAAGGTGAAGGGCAAGCACACGATCGATCTTTCGTGGAGCGGTGCTTCCGGCAGCAACGTCGAGATCTACCGGGACGGCAACCTCATCGCCACGACGGCGAACGACGGGGCGTACACCGACGCCACGGGCAACAAGGGTGGGGCGACGTACGTGTACCAGGTGTGCGAGACGGGCGGCGGCGCCTGCTCGAACACCTCGACCGTCGTCTTCTGATCCCGTTCGATTCTGATTCGGCGGGGCACGGTCCGACTGCGGATCGTGCCCCGCTTTTCGTTGCCCGCGACGAAAACGGGCGCACGCGCCGAGTGGCCCGTGCGCCCAATGGCCCGCGCGGAGCGGGCTCGGACTCGATGGCGGTTAGAAGTTCACCGTCTCGACTGCGGAACAGACGCTGCCGCCGATCTCGCAGACCTGATAGGTCAGTGAGCCGCTGCCGGTGAAGCCGGTGCGGTCGCGGTAGTAGCCGTCGTTCCGGGTCGTGCGCAGGAAGGACCCGTTGCGGTAGATCTCGATGTTGCTACCGGAAGCGCCGCTCCACGTGAGCTCGACGGTCCACTTGTCCCGGCGCCCACGCAGGTAGCCGTACAGCGAGAGGTCGATCGAGCTGCCGCCCGACGTCAGCGTCGTGAAGCTCCACACGTTGCCCGTCGTCGTTCCGACGGCGTTCACCGCGTCGACGCGCCAGTAGTACGTCGTGCCTTCGGCCAGCGTGCCGGCGCTGAAGCTCGTTCCGGCCTGGTTGCCCTGGTACTCACCCGCGTCGGGGGTGGAGTCGGTGCCGAAGTACACGTCGAACGAGTCGGTGTTGGAACCGCTCGACCACGAGACGTTGCCGCTGGTCGCGACGTTGGTTGCGCCGTTCGACGGGTTCGGTCCGGACGCCGCGCCCGGGGGCGGATCGCCGCCGCCCGTGCTGGGCAGGTCGAAGCGGAAGTTGTCGATCGTGCACCGCATGCGACGCGCCTGCTCCTCCGTGAACATGTACATGCACAGGTCGTCCGTGTAGTCCATGTAGTTGGTTGTCGGATCCGACGAGCCGCATGTCGTGCGGTTGCCGCAGCCGAAGAAGGCCGACGACTCGTCGTTCGTGTCGCAGATCAGGTCGCCGTCCGAGTAACAGCTGCCCGAGTCGCAGCCGCCGTCGAACGTGTGGTACAGGCCCAAGTAGTGGCCGACCTCGTGCGTCGCCGTGCGACCCTGGTTGTAGGGCGCGCCGATCGGCGCGTTCTTGCCGACCGCGGACCAGAGCAGCACGACGTAGTCGTAGTTGCTGTTGCCCACGACTCCGCCGCCGTTGGGGACGTACGTGTACCCGAGGTAGCCACCCGCCGTGTTGGTGTAGATGTTGAGGTACTCGGTGCTGTCCCAATTGAGGGAGCTCGCGTAGTTGCCGCTGTCGTTGTACCAGCTGTTGTTCGTCGTTCGCGTGATGCCCGTCGTGGGGTTGCCACTCGGGTCTTCCGTCGCGAGGAAGAACTCGATGCTGGTATCGACGCCGGGCGCACCGTTCGTCCCGGGGATCGCGCGGTAGTCCTCGTTGAGCACGTCGATCTGACTCGCGCAGGCCGCGTCGGTCACGTTGCCGCTGCCGCCGGTGCTCATCAGGATGTGGAAGACGACCGGGATGCGGTGGACGGTTCCGCCCGCGGGCGCGTACTCGGCCGCTGGATTCGTGCTTGACGCACTGCAGTCCGATGTCGAGCCGCGGTTCTCTGAGGACGGGAGTTGCGCGGCCGCGCAGCGCAATCCGTGCTCCTGGAAGAAGCCCGATTGCGAGTACTCCGCGTAGTTCTTGAACCAGTAGGTGCCCTTGACGTCCTGGGTCAGAACCGTGCCGTCGGGCAGCTCCTCGAAGTAGAAGTTCTTCTCCTTGAAGCCGTCGACCGACTGGACGCGCTGCGCGTTCGCGAGCGATCCAACGAGTGCAAACGTGGCCAGAGCCGCGCCCGCACGATTAATAGTGGTGACGTTCACTGCGTTCCTCCTGAAGGGGTGATGAAGGAAGCGCCTCGAGCGTCGACTCCACTCGGAGGCGGCGCCGAGGGCCGCGATGGACTCTCGATGAGGCGCGATGTGGGTCGCGTCCCGTTCTAGCGACAGCGCATGGTTTCGTGGAAGAGAACTTGTGATTCCACGCCGCGTCGCGTCCGTCGATCCGCATAAGCCCAAAGCGGTCACCGACTTGCGCGGGACGCAGACGATCCGGCCCGCGGCGTGCTCAGCGCGGGATGAACTCGCGGAAGCGCAAGAGCATGCGGCTGACCGGGTCGTAGACCTCGTTCTGCACGAAGAAGGCGTCGAAGGTCGCGAGTTCGGACCCGCTGTTCCAGAGCACGAGCGCGACGCAGAGCGCGATCCACTGCACGCGGCCGCGCGCCGCGGTGAGGCTCCACAGGAAATGGACGGCGAGGATGCGAATCGGCAGTTCGAGCACCGCGACGTAGCGCAGGTTCTTGGTGAACAACGCGTACTCCGCGATCAGCATCACGAGCACGAGCGCGAAGAACGCGATGCGCGGCTCCACGGTGTCCACGCGTGACCGCGCGAGGAGCGCGCCGAGCGCGGCGAGGCACAGGAGCGGCGGCCACGGCGACATCAGGAGGAAGTCGACGACGTAGCGATACCACGGGCCCGAGCCCCAGCGCTGCGCGTATTGGTTCGTCTCCGGCGAGTTGACGATGATGTCGACGAGTTCGAGCACGGGCGCGACGCCGCCCGCCGCGACGACGTAGACGAGCGCGCACACGGCCGGTGCGACGAGCAACGGGAGGAACGCGCGTGGCGCGCGCCGTCGCGCGAACCAGGCGGCGACCGCGAACGGACCGAGGAGCAGGATCGTCGTCTCCTTCACGAGGATCGCGAAGGCGAAGGCGAGCCCGAAACGCCACCACTTCGACGCGCGGCGCGACTCGTCGCTCCAGAGCGCGTCGACGAACGAGCAGATCGCGAGCGCCGCGGTCAGCGTCGCGAAGCTGTCCATCAGCGCCCGTCGCCCGAGCCCGAGGAGGAGCGGGGAGGTCGCGATCGCGATCGCGATCAGCTCGCCCTTGCCCGCTCCGAAGTGGCGTCGGGCGAAGACGTAGGCGAGCAGGATCAGGAGCAGGTGCGAGGTCGCGGAGAACGAGGACAGGCTCTCGAACGACGCGCCGAACGCCTTCGTCCAGAGTGCCGCCGCTCCGAAGAATCCGATGCGGAACGGGTTCGGGAACTTCCACTGCGAGTCGTCGCCGAGGTACGCGTCGAAGTTCGTCCGAAACCCCGCCGGGCCCTCCGACGCGACGGTCTCGGTGTACCGCAGGTAGTAACCCTCGTCCGAGCCGCGGAAGTACGTGATGTCGCCGATCGACGAGAACAGCTGGAACCCGACGAAGGCGAGCAGCAGGGCGAGGAACACGGCGCGCAGACCGAGGTCCTTCGAGCGGTTCGCCGGCGACATCGCGCGGAGCCTACTCGACGCGTGCGTCGCTTTCACGCGCGATGAGAACGAGCGCGCCGGCGCCCTCCCGGTCGGGAAGGCGCCGGCGCGCATCGGTTCGTCGACGAACGCTTAGGACTTCGCCTCGGCGACCAACTCGTCGATCTTCTGATCGAGGACGTCGTCGCCGGGGCTGCCGATCCACTTCTCGCGGATGACGCCCTCGGCGTCGATCAGGTAGAGCGTGGGCCACCCCTGGACGTTCCACTTCGTGGCCCAGTCGCCCGACGGAGTCACGTCGATCGCGTTGCGCCAGTTGATGCCTTCCTCTTGGAGGCGCGGAAGGACGGACTCGCAGTCGCCGTCACTGTTGACGCCGAGGAGAGCGAACGGGTCGTTGGCCAAGCGCTTCACGAGCGCCTTTTCGTGCGGCAGCATTGCCACACAACCGCCTCACCAGAATCCCCAGAAGTCGACGAGGACGACCTTGCCCTTGTAGTCGGAGAGCTTGAACGCGGCGTTGGTCTCGTCCACCGAAGCGATGTCGGGAACGGCCATGCCGACCTGGAGGTGCTCGGCTTCGAACAACGCGCCGGCCGACATTTCACCGAGCGTGCTGCCGCGCGTGCTCGCGACGTCGGCGTAGTCCGCGGTAATCTTTCGATAGATCTCGAACGCTTCGTCTTTCGTCGCGTCCGCGCTTTCGAGCAGCTTGGCGAGTCCGAAGAGCGCGCCGCCGCGCACGTCGCGGTTCTCGCTGTCTTCGGAGAGTTGGCGCAGCCCCTCGGCCGTGTGCGGGTTGTCGCGCCCCGCGCTCCAGATCACGCCGACGACCGGGATCAACTCGTCCGAGTTCGGGTGATCGTTGATGAGGATGCCGAAGGCCTCGAACGCCGGCGCCGGAGTTCCGTAGCGCAACTCATTGACGCAGATCGTCGCCCACGCGCCGGCGGCGACTTCCGTTCCCGATGCGTCGAAGGCGAGCGTGTCGAAGCGCTCGCGCAACGGCGCCCACGGGTCGACGGCCGCCGCGGCGGACGTCGCCTGCGGCGTTTCGGCGTCGTTCAACGCTTTGAATCGCGAGCGCTCTGCGACGCGGAACTCCTCGCGCAGGTTCTCGAGACGGTTCTGGAGTTCGGGCAGGTCGTCGTCCTGGGAGACGGCCGTGCCGAACGCCAGGCATACGGCGGCGATGCTCAAACCGCCCACGCCGTGAGCTAGGTTCATCATGCTTTGGGGTCCTGGTCGCGTTGCGACGGTCAGGTGTGGAAGGCGATCGGGGCGAATCGCTGGGGGGTCATGACTATCATCTGGGCTGCGGCTGCGCCGCGCGCCGTTGGGGGCGGTTACTGCACCCTTACCGCCTCCCTTCGGGTCGAATCTCGTTCGTGGAAGCGCGAGATCGCGACCGTCGCGGGGCGCGCCGCCGGCGTCGTGCCTCGGCGCGATGCGAACCCGAGCCGCGGGCGATGGATCGCGTACAATGACGCTCCGCGTCGTCCGTCCCCCGTACCCCTGCCCTCGAATCCGCATGTCGCCGCTCGGTTGGAGCCTGCTGGCTCTCTCGATCTGTTCGTCTACGCTCTCCGCACAACACGGCCAGACCGACGCCGCGTCGCGTCCGAGGCGTTCCGGCTTCAAGCCGTCGCGCCAAGTCGTGCGCCCCGCCGACACGGACTTGGACGGAGCGATCTCCGCCGCCGAGTGGAGCGCGTACGTCGAATCACTTCGGCCGAGCGACGTCGGTGAGATCGATCCCGTCCGCCTGCGCGCGCGCGTATTCGTGCCGCTGCTCGACCAGACGAACGACGCGTCGCTGACGATCGACGACCTGTTCGCGCTGTTCGAGGCGCTCGACAAGAACGTCGACCTCGTGATCGGTGGCGGCGAGTTTCCCGCGGCGAGCGCGCAACGCGCGAGCTCGGGCACCGGAGCGGTGACCGGGGCGGGCAACCTGGGCATGGCGATCGTGGTGATGGACGCGGCCGACATCGATGGCGATCGCGCCGTCAGCAGCGACGAGTGGGGGATGTTCGTCGATGGTCTCGAGCTGAACCGTGACGATGAACTCGCGGCCCCGATGCTCGTGCGTTGGATGGACGCGACGATCGCAATGACGCCCGAGGACGGTGCACCGTTCTCCTCCGGCTCCGTCCTGCGGTGGGTCAAGAACGAGATCGACGCCGACGCGGACGGAACGCTCACCGTCGACGACCTGCAGGTGTTCTTCGACGACCTCGACAAGGACGCGAACCTGGAGGTCGCCGCGAGCGAGCTGGAGTTCCGCTTCGGGCGCGGTCGCTCGAACGCCAACGACCCCTCGAAGCCGCCGCTCATGCCGTGGCAGCGCGACCTCGACGACGCGCTCGCGCTCTGCGAGGCGACCGGCAAGCCGCTCCTGATCTGTGTGAACACCGAGGGCGAGTTCGCGAGCGACTCGCTCGCGACGCGGCGCTATCGCGACCCGGCGTTCGTCGAGCTCGCGCGCGGTTTCGTTCCTCTGCTCGTCTCGCCCGATCGGCGCAACCCGCGCGATCACGACGACCGCGGGCGGCGCATCCCGGACGAGCGCTTCGGCCGCGTCGTGAACGGCGAGCACATCGCGATCGAGTCGAGGCTCTACGACCTCTACTTCAACGGTGAGCGCGTCGCGCCGCGTCACATCGGCGTCGCGCCCAACGGCAAGGTGCTCTTCGACATCTTTCTGGTGAACGACCTCACGCGCGTCGACGACGCGCTGCGCGAGTACGGCAAGCCCGGCCCCGAACCGATCGATCCGGCGAGCATGACCGAGGCCGAGCTGCTCGACAGCCCCGACGCCTTGCATCGCACGCACCTCGAGGAGCTGTTCGTCGACGGCGACGTGCGCACGCGCGTGCGCCTCGCGAGCCTCGCGTTGTCGTCGGTGCGACCGACGCAGCATCCGGAGATGCTCCGACTGGGCCTCGCCGACGAGGCCCCCGCCGTTCGGGTGCAAGCCGCGTGGACCGTCGCGCGCCATCCGGAACGCGCCTCACTCGAAGCGTTCCGCAACGCCTTCACGGTCGCGAGCAACGATGCGAACGACGGGGCGGCCGCCAGCGCGCTGCTCGGCGGCCTCGCGGCGCGCGCGTCGCAAGCGCCGTCCGATGCCGAGGACGTCGCTCCGCGCAACGCACGTAATCTGCATCACGCGTTCGCCGGAGCGGCCACGCCGTCCGTGCTCTTCGACATCGAGCGCTGGTCGCTCGCGCTCAGCTGGGCGGACGCGGGCACGGACCTCGAGATCATCTCGAAGGACATCCTCGACGCGCGCCTGGTCGAGCTCGAGCGCCGTCTGACGCGGGAGATCGACGACGTCGAGGTGAACCTCGCGTTCGCGGCGACCGCGCTGCGCTATGCCGAGCAGTTGATCATCGAGCGCGGCGACCCGAGCTTCCTGCTCGAGGACGTCGTCGCCGCGGCCGACCGCGCGGCGCACGCCGGCGACGAGCCGGACGGTCGCGCGCTCGCGGTCCTCGCGCGCGGCGCCTACCTCCAGGGCGACTTCGACGCGGCCGCCGAGCACGCCTCGCGCGCGGTGGGGCAGCTGTTGCCGTGGGCGGGATCGCGCCCGGCTTCGCTCGCGCTCTCCGTGCTGGCCGAGACTCGCGTGCGCGCCGTGTACGCCGCGATGGAGTCGGGCGAGGACTGGCCGAGCAGCTGGGTCTCCGACGCGATCACCGCGCATCGTCTGTTGCTCGATCATCCGTACGGGAACGAACGGTTCGCCGCGACGCTGTTCGACTTCCTGCGCGCGATCGAAGTGGCGGGTGCGCACGACGAACTGATCGACGTCGCCCTCGCGCGCTATCCGAAGTCCGGTCCGCTGCACGCATTCCTGCGAACGCAGACGCTGATCGACCACGGCGCCGTCGCGCTCGAGCGCGAGTACGACGCGTTGGACCTCGGCGGCGACGATCCGACGGCGGCGAGCTGGTACGCCGGGCTCGCGTACTTGATGGCCGCCGAGCGCCACGTGGAGAACAACGAAGACGAGGAGGCGCTCGCGGCGTACCTCGTCAGCGTCGATCGCTTCCGCGGAGCGAGCGGTGAGGGCTCGGAGTACGGACAGTCGTCGTCCCACTACATCTGCCTCGCCCTCGCCGGAGCAGCGCGCCTCCAGGGTGACCGCAAGGAGTGGGAGTCCGCGGTGAGCAACCTCGAAGCCGGCGTGTCCGCCAACCCGGAGAGCGTCTGGGAAACGGACGGCTTGGGCAACACGCCGCGCGACACCGCGCAGCGCCTCTACAAGTCGCTGGTCGAGTCCGGCGAGGAGGGCATGGCCGGCGAGCTGCGCACCAGCCTCGACGAGAACGGACTGCGCATCGAAGGCTAGCGGCGGCGCGCGAACGGGAAGACGATCTGTCGCGGGAGGTCGCGCGGCATCTCCTCGTCGCCCGGATAACCGATGCGTTCCGGCGCGCGATCGCGCGGCCAGTACGCGGTACCGAAGAGCCAGTCCCAGGCCGAGAAGACGATGCCGAAGTTCTTCGCGACGCCTCCCTCGTCCGACGCGTCATGGTGCCAGAGGTGCATGCGCGGGCTGTTGAAGACGTAGCCGAGCGGGCCGATCGACACGTTCAGGTTCGCGTGGTTGAAGTGACCCCAGGCGGTCGAGAACACGGCCACCCAGAACAGCGCCGATCCGCTGCCGCCGAGCATCGCGAGCGGCACGTAGAGCAGCGAGCGGTACACGACGACTTCGACCCAGTGGAAGCGGAAGTTGCCCACCCAGTCCATGCGCTCGACGGAGTGGTGGACCTTGTGGAAGTTCCAGAGGAGCGGGACACGATGCAGCAGGTTGTGCACGCACCACTGCAGGAAGTCGGAGGCGAGCAAGTAGAAGACGAACTGCAACGCCCAGGGCATGCGGCCGAGCGCGGTGCCGGGCTCGGCGAACGCGAGGACCGGTTCGAGCAAGTCGCGGGCGGACAACGCGACCGAGCCCGTGAGCGTGCCCGTCAGCACCGCGTACCAGTGGCCGTTGAACGCGACGTAGAAGAGGTCGTTCGCGAGCTGCGGGCGGAGCACCGGTTGGTTCGGGCGCGCAGGCCGTAGGCGCTCGAGCAGCACGAACGCGGCCGAGATCGCCGCCAGGTAGTGCCAGTAGTTCACGCGCGTGCCCCGACTCGTGGCGTCCGCACCGGACAGAGTTCGCTTCTTCGCATGGCAGTCGCCGCGTCGGCGCGTAACGTAACGCGCGCGGGGGATCCTAGCCCGGATGATTCATGACGCTTCACCGAGATCGACGCAGATGTGCGTCAGATCAGCGCTTCGCGACCGAAGCGCGTGCAGGCGACCTGGACGGGTCG
>JAJDEV010000109.1 GCA_029259605.1 Planctomycetota bacterium
TGCGCGCCAGATCAGCGCTTCGCGACCGAAGCGCGTGGAGGCGACCTTGACGGGTCGTCGAACCCGGTGAGGGAGGGAAGTGCTGATATGGCGCGTAGTTGCGTCGATCTCGGTGAAGCCTCATGAATGATCCGGGCTAGCGGGCCGTGGTGAAACTCACGGCGTCGTCGAAGGGGGATGAATTCGTGCTGACAAGGCGCGCCGACGACGCGTTTTCGCTGGAACCTCGGAGGAGGCGCAACGCCAGCAGCGCGAATTCAGCGCCCTTCGAGGGTGGCGTGAGTTTCACCACGGGCTGCTAGCGCCGCTTCTTCTTCTTGCCCGACTGGCGCTTCTGCTCGGAGCGCATGGCCTCGGCGCGCTTCATCTGCTCCTTCTGCTTCTCGGCGAGCTGCTCCATGAAGCCGGAGAACGGACCGCAGCCCTTCTTCTTGGTCGGCTTGTCGCGCTCGTTGTCGTCGATCGGCCACACCTTCTTGATGACCTGCTGCTCGAAGATGCCGAGCGTCGACGTCGTCAGCATGTAGAGCGACAGACCCGCAGCATAGTTGTAGAGCATGAAGCCGAAGACGATCGGCATGAACGTCATCATCTTCTGCATGCGCTTCGCCTGCTCGTCGGTCGGCTGCGGCATGCCCTTCTGCTGCACGATCCACATGATGACCATGAGGATCGGGAGCAGGTTGAAGTACTGGATGTTGCCGAGCAGCGGCAGCGTCAGGTCGATCTCGAGCAGACGGTCCGGCCGCGACAGGTCGGTGATCCAGGCGTAGAACGGTTGGTGCCGCAGGTCGAAGCTCGTCCGCAGCATGCTGAAGAGCCCGAAGAAGACCGGCAGCTGCAGGAACATCGGCAAGCACCCGCCGAGCGGAGGGAACGCGCCCTCCTCCTGCATGATCTTCGCCTGCGCCTCGCGCAGCTTCTTGGGGTCGTCCTCGTACTTCTTCTTGATCTCGTCCAGCCGCGGCTGAACGCGCTTCATCTTCTTCTGATAGCGCGCCATCGCCGTCTGCGAGCGGCGGTTGATCGGGAAGAGCGCAAGGCGGACGAAGAGCGTCAACAGGATGATCGACACGCCCCAGTTCATCGTGACCGCGTGCAGCTTGCGCAGCACCCACAGCAGCCCGTGGCCGATCGACGTGAAGCTGATGCCGCAGAACCCGCCGAGGTCCGAGTCGAGCACGAATTGGTGCGGCGCGAAGTCCTGCACGAACGCGTCCGGCGACTTCGGACCGGCGTACACCGTGTAGTTCCAGGTGTTCGCGCGCCCCGACTCGGGCACGCGCAGCTTCAGCTGGATCTCGTTCTCGATGAGGTCGCGCTTCAGGAGTGTCCCATCGGGAAGCAGCGTGCCCGTCTCCTCGATCGGTGCGTACCGCGCGCCCACCATCGTTCCGGACGTGCCGTCGTCCTCGCGCATCAGGAGCGCGAAGTACTTGTTGTGCACACCCGCGCACGCGATCGTCGTCGCGAGCTGGAAGGCGTCCGCTTCGGAGAGCCCGGGGGCGGCCTTCCACTCGGCCTCGTCCGCCCCGGCCTCGACGACCACGGCGCGCGGCTCGGTGTAGAAGTTGTCCCCGAGTTCCGGCGGGACGCAGCTGGCCGGAATGAGCCCGAGCGTCGTCGTCCCCGTGGCGTCGCTGCCCTCGTTCGCGATGCCGAGCTCGAAGCGGACGTGCCACGTCCCCGGCTCGAACGTGATGCGCTTCGTGAAAACGAGCCCGTTCCCGGGCCCGTAGGTGAACAGCATCCCGAGCGGGGCGCCGTCCTCTCCGACGATGCGCTCCATGCGCCAGAGCACCGTGTCGAGACCGCGCGGCGCGAGGTCGCGCGACGACGGGTAGGCGTTCGTCAGCCGGAAGGAACCGGTGGGCGCCGCGTTGACCGGCTCGATCGCCGCGACGAGGGGGAGCCAGTTCTCGGCGAGCTCGCGCTCGGCGTCGGTCAGGCCGACGCGCACGAAGTAGCCGCCGAACAGGAGCGCGTCGAGCGTGCCGCCGCGGTTCGAGAACGACGCGCGAAAGTAGCCCGACTCGCCCGCGCGACCGACGACGAACGAGTCCGACTCGAACACCTCCGCGCCGATGAGCGCTTCCGGAACCGCGGGCGGTTCCACGGCGGCGAGCGTCGGCGCCGCCTGCGGGTTCGCGCTCGCCGGCGCACCGGACACCGTCTCCACCCCCGCGTTCGCGCTCCCGGCAGCCGCCGCATCCGGCCCGTCCACCGGCGGCACCGGACGCTCGGGCGCGAAGAACCCCATCCACACGGCGAGGACGATCGCGGACAGGAAGAAGGCTAGCGGGAGACGCTTTTCCAAGGTCGGTTACTCGGTCCGAGGGAAGTGGCTAACGACCGATTGCGAGACGATCCGCGAGGTGGTCGGGGAGTGCGTCCACGTTGCGGATGGCGGCGGCCGCCTCGGCGTGGTCGTAGTCGAGTCGGACGAAGGTGACGTGCCGACCGTCGAAGAGGACGTAGGACAGTCGGTTGTCGCCGTCGCGCGGCTGGCCGACCGACCCGACGTTGATGATGACGCGCACGCTGGGCGTGTCGCCGAGGTCGTAGGGCCCCTCGGTCCCCTTCGGCTGGTAGATGCGGCGGTCCTCGTAGTAGACCGCCGGGACGTGGCTGTGCCCGACGAAGCAGATCGGCGCGGTCATGCACTGGAAGACCGCCTTCATCTTCACGTCGTCGGCGATGTCGCGCGGGAGCATGTACTCACGCACCGGGTCGCGCGGCGATCCGTGGGCGAACATCGCGACGCCGTCGTCGGCCGACGGCTCGAGCTCCGACAGGAAGTCCCAGTACGCGTACGTGACCTCCTTGTCCTCGTCGGCGTTGAGCTCCTCGCGCGTCCACTCGATCGCGGCGCGCGCCTTCGGATTGAAGTCCTCCGCCGTGTTCAGCAGCGCGAACTCGTGGTTGCCCAGCAGGCAGAGCCCGGGCTCGAGCGGACCGTACTCGGCGGGCGGGTTCGGCTCGGGCACGCACAGCTTCATCACCAGCGCGAGGCTGTGGCGCGGCGTCGCGCCGTACCCGATGACGTCCCCCAAGCAGACGTAGCGCTTCACCCCGCGTGCCCGCGCGTCGGCGAGGGCCGTCTCGAGCGCCGGGCGATTCCCGTGCAGGTCCGAGAGGATGGCGGTCAGGGGGTAGTTCACGTGGAGCCCGCGCGGTCGTCCGCGAAAAGGGGCGGGCATTATTCGGGGAGGGGCGGCAGCGAACAAGGAAACAACCGGGCGCGGGGCGCGCCGGGGCGAACTCGCCGCGGTTCTACTCCGCGTCCGCGCATCCGCGCGTCAGCACGAGCGCGGCGAGGAACAGCGCCGTGGTCCCCGCGAGGCCGAATCCCAGCGCGGCCGGCGACGCCGCGCTCGCTCCGATGCTCGCGGGAAGGGCGGCGAGGGCGAGGCCGAGCGAGACCCCGAGGGGCGGCAGCCCGCGCCGCTGGAGCCGATGGGCCAGGTGCCGGCGATCCCCCAACCATGGACGACTGCCGGCGAGGAGGCGCACGGCCGAGAGGCGCGCGAGATCGAGCGCGGGCAGGCAGAGCGCCCCCCACGCCCCGGGCTCGGTGACGAGCGCGAGGCCGAGCACGAACGCTCCCGAGTCCCCGAGGTACGCCGCCCCACCGCGGGCGCGTCCACGCGACGCGAAGAGGTTCCACGGGAGGAACCCGAGCACCGCCGGGAGCCACCACGAGCCGGCACACGCGAAGCCCGTGCTCGCGACCGCACCGGCGGCGCCGTCGGCGTTGTCGAACGTGTTCAACACGTTGACCGCCGCGAGCGCCGCGAGCCACAGGGCAACCGCGTCGAGCGGCACCCCGTCGCCGCGCCCGACGAATGCGACCGGCGCGAGCGCGAGCGCCTGCGCAGCGAACTTGACGCGCGGTGACAACCCGGCCGCATGCAGGTCGTCGATCGCCCCGACGAGGAAGACGAGCGCGAACGCCGCGAGCACCGCCACACCGCCCGCCTCGAACGCCGCGCGTCCCCACGGCGAAACGCCGACCGCGATCAGGATCGCCGCACCACCGACGGTCGGAACCGCGCGCACCTGGTGCTTGCGCGCGGCGAGCGGGCCGCGCGGATCGTCTCCGAGCCCGAGGCGCACCGCCAGTCGCGCGAGCACGAGCGTCGCCGCGCACGCCACGATGCCGATGGAGAGGAAGCGCGCGTCGTAGGCGAGGCTCACGACTCGACCGTGTACAGCCTGCGCTCGTCGATGAAGCGCGCGAGCGCCGCGGGCAGCGCGTCGCCCGCCGGCGCCCCGCGTCCGAGCTGCTCGCGCACGTCGGAGGACGACACGTCGACGCGCTCACTCGCGAGCACGCCGTCGCGCAGCTTCGCGCGCAACGCGGGTGGGAGCGCGTCGAGCTCGGGCGGCTCGACGGACGCGCCGGTGCGCGGCAACACGATCGGTTCGACGAGCTCGAGCAACGCGTGTGCGTCGCGCCAACGCGGGAGACCCGCGAGGTTGTCGCTCCCCAGGAGCAGGAACACGCGCACGCCGTCGGCGAGCCGTCCGACGAGCTCGCGCACCGTGTCGATCGTGAAGCTCGGTCCCGAGCGCACGAGCTCGCCGCGGTAGATCGACGAGAACGGGTCGTCCGCGATCAGGAGCTCCAGCATGCGGCAGCGCGTGGCGCCGTCGGCGAGGACGCGCTCGGGCTTGTGCGGCGGGCGCGCGGCAGGAATCCAGAGCACGTGGTCGAGCGCACGCGCGCTCCGCGCCGCGCGCGCCATGTGGATGTGCCCCGCGTGGGGCGGATCGAACGAGCCGCCGAAGAGCCCGATGCGCTTCGCGTCGCGCGCCGCTCGCGCGAGTGTCGCTGGTTCGTTCGTCATCATCCCGGCGCGTGCGCCGTCGCTACGCGGACCCGGCGATGCGCGCGATCGTCGCGGCCACGTCGCCGCGCGCCACTTCGCTCTGCTCGCCGGCGTCGAGGTCCTTGACCTGCACCGTGCCGCGTTCGAGTTCGGTCGAGCCGACGACGAGCGCGAAGCGGTGTCCACCCGCGTTGGCCCCCTTCATCTGCGCCTTCACGCTCTTGCCCTCGACGTCGTAGACCACGGACACGCCCTGGGCGCGCAATTCCTCGGCGAGCGCGAAGACCTCCGCGTCGAGGTCGTCCCCGGCGGCCACGACGTAGCCGTCCGCCACCGACGCGACGGCCTGCGGCTTGACGCCGAGCTCCTCGAGCGCGATCAGCGTCCCGGTGAAACCGATCGCGCAGCCGACGGCGCCGAGGTCCGGCCCGCCGAGCTCGCGGATCAGGTGGTCGTAGCGCCCGCCTCCGCACAACGCGCTGCGCGCGCCCATCGCCGGATAGTGGACCTCGAACACCGTGCGCGTGTAGTAGTCGAGCCCGCGCACGAGCCCGGTGTCGATCACGGTCTCGCGACCGAGCGCGGAGAGCAGCGTGCGCACCTCTTCGAAGTGCGCGCGGTTCTCGTCCGAGAGGAAGTCGAGGATCGCCGGCGCGCCGGCGTGCAGCTCTTGGCACTTCGGGTTCTTGCAGTCGAGCACGCGCAGCACGTTGCGCTCGAAGCGCGAGCGGCAGAGGTCGCAGTGCGCGGCGATCGTCGGCGCGAGGAACGCGCGCACCGCATCCCGATAGGCATCGCGGTCGCCGCCGTCGCCCATCGAGTTCACGCGCACTTCGAGCCCGTGGATGCCGAGCTCCTCGAAGAAGAGCGCCGCCATGTGGATCACCTCGGCGTCGAGCCGCGGGTCCGTGCTGCCGAGCGCCTCGACGTCGAACTGCGTGAACATCCGCTCGCGCCCCTTCTGCGGGCGCTCGTAGCGGAACATCGGACCGATGTGGAAGAAGCGTTGGATCGGACGCGTCTTCGCGAAGCCTCCCTCGAGGTAGGCGCGCACGATCCCCGCCGTACCTTCGGGACGCAGCGAAACGGCCGTCTTCCCGCGCGCGAACGAGAACATCTCCTTCTCGACGATGTCGGTAACTTCACCGACGGATCGGGTAAAGAGGTCGGTCTCCTCGAGGAGCGCGGGACGGATCTCGCGGTACCCGCGGCGTCGCGCCAGGCCGGCCGCCGTGGCCTCCAGGACCTGCCAAACCGCCACGTCGTCGGGGAGCAGATCCCGAAAGCCCCGCGGCACCTGATATGTTCTTCGATCCTTCGCCACGGGGGTCCTCCGAGCGAGCCCCGGTCCGGCGCACCCCCTCGGGGACGCGTGCGCGGGCCGGCCGCCGTCGTTGACCCCCTAGGTACCCGGAACTAGACTCTGACGCAATCTCTGGCTGCGCCTCGACTTGGCGCAGCGGTCCGCCCCGCGGCCATCCCCCCTGACGCTTGTCTCCATGAAGACCTCCCTCCGCTTCGTGCTCGGTGCCGGACTCGTTCTCTCCAGCCTTCTCGCGAGCTGCCGTTCCGGCGCGGGGAATCCGGACAGCCACTGGAACATCGACTCGGTCGACAACCGCATCGTCAAGCAGTTCACCGGATACCGGGGCTCGATCGACGGCACGTACCTCGAGTACCAGCGTCAAAAGAAGAACGACCTGAACCTCACGCTGAAGCGGCACTTCCTCGGCGTCAACCCGACGAACCCGTTCCAGACGGCGGACTCGAACCTCACGTCGCCCAACGCGCCCTACGGCCCGCTCCCGGATCCGGTCTACTGGTTCGGCGCGGAGTCCGTGTTCATCGGCGCGGCGACGCTCGCCTGGACCGGCACGTTCCTGCTGCTTCCGCTCGACTCGCTCTTCGCGCTCGGATCGGAGGGCGGCATGGGTCAGTTCGCCAGCACCTTCGCCGGCAACTGGACGGGCAAGACGCCGACGCCGCCGAAGACGTCGACGTTCAAGGTCAAGAACCGCTAGCCCGGATCATTCCTGAGCCTTCACCGAGGTCGACGCAGCTACGCGCCAGATCAGCACTTCCCTCCCTCACCGGGTTCGACGACCCGTCCAGGTCGCCTGCACGCGCTTCGGTCGCGAAGCGCTGATCTGACGCACATCCGCGTCGATCTCGGCAAAGCCTCATGAAGAACCCGGGCTAGCAGCCCGTGGTGAAACTCACGCCATCGTCGGAGGGTGATGGATCCGTGCTGGCAAGGCGCGCTGACGACGCGTATTGGTGGATACTCGGAGGAAGCGGAACGCAGGCAGCGCGGATCCAGCGCCGTTCGAGGGTGGCGTGAGTTTCACCACG